>CACZPE010000166.1 GCA_902782875.1 uncultured Ruminococcus sp.
CCCACCTTGGCCGGTACGACCGGCAGCGACTTCGCTGATGCATTTTATGGGGATGGTTACTTTTGCAGCTCGGTAACTTTTATATACACGACTGACTTACCTATGTGCAGCCTTTACAACATCGTATGATCGTTACCTCCACAATAAAAATGCCCGATTCATCATCGGGCATTCACTGTTATCTTTCAATTATCTGCTTTCTGTCGGGGCCTACGCCTACCATCTTTACGGGGCATTCGCAGAGCTCTTCAAGACGGGCTATATAGCTGCGGCAAACCTCGGGAAGATCCTCGAACCTGCGGCAGTCGGAGATATCACAGGTAAATCCGGGATACTCCTCATATACGGGCTCACAGCCCTCAAGTCCCTCGAGGGTGGGCGGGAAGTCTCTTATAACCTCGCCGTCGGGCTTCTTGTAAGCTACGCATACCTTGAGGGTATCAAGGCCTGCGAGTGTATCAAGCTTGTTTATGCACAGTGCGGAAAGGCCGTTTACTCTTACCGCATGGCGTACTATCACGGAATCGAACCAGCCTGTACGGCGGGGTCTGCCTGTGATGGTGCCGAACTCATGGCCCTTGTCCCTGATATAATCGCCTGTAGCGTCAAAAAGCTCTGTGGGGAAGGGGCCCTTGCCGACTCTTGTGGTATATGCCTTGGCAACGCCGTATATTCCGTTTATCATCATAGGACCTACGCCCGAACCGATGCATGCACCTGCGGAAAGGGGATGAGAGCTTGTAACATAGGGGTATGTACCGAAGTCGATATCGAGCAGAGTAGCCTGTGCGCCCTCAAAGAGTATTGTCTTGCCTGCCTTGTTTGCCTCATAGGTAAGAACGGATACATCAGCCATATGCTCCTTAAGACGCTGTCCATAGCCGATATATTCTTCTATTACAGCTTCAAGGTCGATAGCCTCGCCGCCGTATACCTTTGTGATTATCTCATTCTTGAGTCTGCCTGTGCTCATTGCCTTTTCTCTGAAAAGCTCGGGATGTACCAGGTCATAGAAGCGTATGCCGCTTCTCTCGTACTTGTCCATATAAGCAGGGCCGATGCCTCTGTGTGTAGTACCTATATCCTTATTGCCCCTGAATTTCTCGGAAAGGCCGTCAAGAGCGATATGCCAGGGCATAGTGATGTGTGCTCTGGGATCGATCTTGAGATTGTCAAAGGACAGGCCTCTTGCGGAGAGACTGTCTATCTCACCGAGCAGATCCTTCGGGTCGAGAACAACGCCCGCGCCGATAAGGCAGAGAGTATCCTTATAGAGTATACCCGAGGGTATAAGGTGGAGCTTGTAGGTCTCGCCGCCGCTGGCAACGGTATGACCCGCATTGTTGCCGCCCTGTGAGCGTACAACAACATCAGCCCTCGATGCGAGCAGGTCTATGATCTTGCCCTTGCCCTCATCGCCCCACTGAGTTCCGATAACTATATTAGCAGACATCTGTTATTCCTCATTTCTATGAATTCGCTTGGATGGATAAGCGGATACCGCAAAGCGTTTATCCCGCATATACCCACACTAAGATATTATATCAGATAAAATATCCGTTGTCAAGCAAAAAGGAAAACTTTTTTATAAAAATATGAATTATGCTTGAATTACAAAAAAGATATCCCCGGGAGGATATCCTTCCGGGGATGATGTTGATATGAGTATCAGAACTGCTCGTCAAACACCTTGAATGCATTGTCGGTAGCGATCGTGGTCTTTTCCGAACGATTGGTCACGAGGCTCAGCAGCGGGCAGAGTATGAGAGTGGATACCATCGTGAATGCGCCGCAGTTGAGGGGTGAGAGGATGTTGAGCTTCCAGCCGAGGGCCTTGACTGCTTCAACAGCACCGGGGAACCATCCGAGAGAGAAGAGTACGGTGTGTATAAGTGTTATGCCGACGCCCCATATAAAGCAGAACCAGCAGGCTGTCTTTGTGATCCTCTTTGAATAGAGGCCCCAGAGGAAGGGAGCTAGGAACGAGCCTGCGAGAGCGCCCCAGGAGATGGACATAAGTGTGGATATATACGCGTTCTTGTTCATTGCGAGTACAACGGAGAGTGCAAGGAATGCCACGATGAATATCCTCATGCAGAGCACCTGCTTCTTGTCGTCCATATCCTTCTTTATGGGCTTGATAAGGTCTATGGTGAGAGTTGAGCTCGAGGTGAGCACGAGAGAGGAAAGTGTGGACATCGATGCAGAAAGCACGAGCACTACAACGAGGCCGAGGAGTATCTCGGGGAGAGCTTCATTCAGTATAGCGGGAACGATGGCATCATACTCGGGCTTGCCGTTGATGACATTGAGAGCTGTCTTGCCCTCTTCACCGGTGAGCGTTGCATAAAGTCTGCCGAAGCCGCCGAGGAAGTAGGAACCGCCTGCTACTATGAAGGCAAATACAGTGGAGATGATGCTTCCTCTTGTTATAGCCTTGTCATCCTTGATCGCATAGAATTTGCCGACCATCTGGGGAAGTCCCCATGTACCGAGAGAGGTGAGTATAACAACGCCTATGAGATTCACGGGGTCGGGGCCGAGCATCGAGCCGTATACACCCTTGCTGTCGGGTATTGCGCTGAGCTGCTCGAATGCGGATGTAAGGCCGCCCTTGTGATTTACACAGCAGGCAACAACAGCGATTATACCAGCAAGCATTATTATGCCCTGGATAAAGTCATTGACTGCGGTAGCGAAGTATCCGCCGAGGATAACGTAGAGAGCCGTGAATACCGCCATAGCAACTATGCAGGCTGTATAAGGAATATGGAACGCACTCTCGAAAAGTCTTGACAGACCGTTGTAAACAGATGCGGTATAGGGTATGAGGAAGATGAATATTATTATCGCGGAGGCTATTTTCAGCGAACGCGAGCCGTATCTCTTCTCAAAGTACTCCGGCATGGTGGAAGCCTCGAGGTGCTTTGTCATGATACGGGTACGCTTGCCGAGGATCACCCACGCAAGAAGCGAGCCTATGACAGCATTGCCAATGCCTATCCAGCTGGCGGAAGCACCGTAGAGCCAGCCGAACTGGCCTGCATAGCCGATGAACACAACGGCGGAGAAATACGATGTACCGTATGCGAAGGCGGTGAACCAGGGTCCTATGCTGCGCCCGCCGAGCACGAAGTCGTTTACACTCGATGTCATTTTACGGCAGTACACACCTATACCGATCATAAGTATAAGATACGCCACAAGGATTATCCAAAGCATTGATATTACTCCTTTATATTTTACTTTAAAATCCCATTACTTTAAACACCCGTGACTTTAAATCATTAAAGTCACGCTTTCTCAAAAACAGGCAAGCGCATAGGTCTGCGCTTGCTTGCTTTTTACTTAAGTACTGATCACATATTATATACTTCCGAAGCGGAAAGCACACTGAACTCCCCTGCTGCCACAAGGAGCTGCTCGCTCTTTGCATCATCCGAGGTCTTGATCACTATAGCGGCATCTGCGCCCGAGTTGAG
>CACZPE010000167.1 GCA_902782875.1 uncultured Ruminococcus sp.
AATATCGCCCTCAGATCGTATATCATGCGGCTGCTCACAAACATGTGCCTCTTATGGAGGACAGCCCAAACGAGGCTATTAAGAACAACGCGATAGGTACCTACAAGACTGCATATGCGGCTATGGTCAGCGGCTGTCAGAGATTCGTGCTCATATCCACCGACAAGGCGGTAAATCCCACGAATATCATGGGTGCCAGCAAGCGCCTGTGTGAGATGATCATACAGAGCTTTGACGCTAAGATAAAGGCGGGCAAAGCAGCAGAGATACCGCAGCTTTTCACTCACAGCTGTGAGAAAAAGGAGCTTGAAAGGGTAAAGTGTGATTTTGCCAGCGTCAAGACCGAGTTTGCGGCAGTACGTTTCGGCAACGTGCTCGGAAGCAACGGCTCCGTTATACCTCTGTTTAAAAAGCAGATAGAGCACGGCGGCCCCGTTACTGTCACACATCCCGATATAATCCGCTACTTCATGACTATACCCGAGGCGGTGAGCCTGGTCATGCTCGCAGGCACCAATGCCGAAGGCGGAGAGATATTCGTGCTCGATATGGGCAGCCCCGTAAAGATAGACACTCTTGCGCGAAACCTCATCAGACTGTCAGGCTTCAAGCCCGATGTGGATATCAAGATAGAGTATACAGGCCTGCGCCCCGGCGAGAAGCTGTATGAAGAAAAACTCATGGCGGAGGAGGGCCTCAGAAAGACCGACAACGATCTTATACATATCGGTATGCCCATACCCTTTGATACGGACATCTTCCTGTCATCCCTTGATGAACTGATGTGTATAGCCTATGCGAATTCTCCCGATGTGATACAGTATGTGGAGAAGCTCGTGACCACATTCCATCCTGAGAATGTGGCCAAGAAGGACGCCACCTACAAGGATCAGATCAAGGAGATCGCGAAAGCCGCGGAATAATAACGTGCTGCCTGTACTGCAGGCAGCATTTTTACATGATACATCCCGAAAAACTGCGGTAAGAGCAGGATATGATATCTATTTTCATAAAAAATCCCATTTATGACTTGCAAAATACAAAAACGGGTGCTATAATATCTATGTACAATATCATCCGGATAAGGAGAGATAAACAATGGAGATCAAGAAGACTCTTACCACATCACCCAAGGCAAAGCCCGCTGATGAGACAAAACTCGGCTTCGGCAAGATATTCACAGACCATATGTTCCTCATGAACTATGACGAGGGACAGGGCTGGCATGACGCAAGGATAGTACCCTACGGTCCTATTCCCCTTGATCCGTCTGCTATGTGCCTGCACTACGGTCAGGCAGATTTCGAGGGCATGAAGGCATACCGCACTGAAAAGGGCGATATACAGCTTTTCAGACCCTATGAGAACGCAAAGCGCATCAACCTTTCCAACGATCGTCTCTGCATTCCCAAAGTGGATGAAGAGGATTTCGTACAGGCTGTAAAGGAGCTTGTAAAGACAGATGAGGAGTGGGTACCCCATAACTACGGCACTTCGCTCTATATCCGTCCGTTCATATTCGCTGTAGATCCCATGCTCG
Organism: uncultured Ruminococcus sp.; assembly: GCA_902782875.1. The sequence continues at coordinate 1,541 of CACZPE010000167.1, forward strand.
GCGTACACCCCGCAAAGCATCTGATATTCTGCATCATCTGCTCGCCCGTAGGTGCATACTACGCTGCAGGCCTTGCTCCCGTAAAGATATACGTTGAGCAGAACTATGTACGTGCTGTAACAGGCGGTACAGGCTTCACAAAGGCTGCTGCAAACTATGCTATATCCCTCAAGGCTCAGGAAGTTGCAGCCGAGCAGGGCTATGAGCAGGTACTCTGGCTCGACGGCGTTCACCGCAAGTATGTTGAGGAAGTAGGCGCAATGAACGTTATGTTCGTTGTTGACGGCGAGGTTATCACACCGAGCCTTGACAGAAAGTCCATACTCGGCGGTATCACAAGAAAGTCCTGCATAGAGCTCCTCCGTCACAAGGGCTACAAGGTTACAGAGCGTGATATCGAGATAGATGAGCTTATCAAGGCTTATGACGAGGGCAAGTTCGAGGAGGCATTCGGCACAGGTACTGCTGCTGTTATCTCTCCCATCGGCGAGCTCAAGTACGGTGACAAGGTTATGCCTCTCACAGGCGGCAAGATAGGCCCCATCTCCCAGATGCTCTATGACGAG
>CACZPE010000168.1 GCA_902782875.1 uncultured Ruminococcus sp.
GAAGGGAGCAGACGGCACGTATATGGCTGGTCTGCACGAGCTCAATCCGAATATGACATACAGCGACATAATAGAATCGCTTCAGAAAGAGCCTGTAAACAACAGGGAATTTGTTACTATCACATTCCCCGAGGGTATCAGACTTATAGAAGCTGCAAAGAAGCTTGAAGACGCTGGCGTATGCGATGCCAACGAATTCATAAGAGCATTCAATTCTACTAAGATCGGATTTGATTTTGAAGAACAGGTGCATTCCGATCCTATGAAATTCTATAAAATGGAAGGATATTTCTTCCCGGATACTTATGAATTCTTCCTGGATGAAGACCCGAAAACAGTTGTAAAAAAGGTATTCAGGAACTTTGATTATCGTGTAACTCCCGACTACTACGGACGTATGAAGGATATGGGCATGAGCCTTGAGGAAGTTATCACGCTCGCTTCAATTGTACAGCGTGAAGCATCTGATCCTTATGATATGAAATACGTAGCGTCTGTATTCATAAACCGTCTGCACGATCCGGAAGAATTTCCGAAGCTTCAGTCAGACCCCACTACAAACTATGTTGATGAAGTGATAAGACCTAATCTTGAGATATATTCCGGAAGCATCTGTGATGCTTATGATACCTACAAGGGTGACGGACTGCCTCCCGGACCTATATGCAATCCGGGTTTAGATGCTATAGAGGCAGTATTGTATCCGAGAGATACGAAATATTACTATTTCTGTTCAAGTCTTGATTCCGAGGAGTTCTACTATGCTGAGACTCTCGAGGAACATGAACAGAATCTTGTCGAAGCAGGTCTGAGATAAGGAGTATCATATGTTTGAAAATCTTGAAGTGCTTTCTCCTGCAGGAGACGAAGAGCGGCTCGATGCCGCTCTTGATTTCGGTGCTGATGCCGTATATCTTGCAAAGACTTCTTTTGGTATGAGAGCAGGTCCGAAGAATTTTGACGAGGACGGACTTGCCGCGGCTGTTAAAAAGTGCCACAGCAGAGGAGTAAAAGTGCATCTGACCTGCAATACACTGCCCAGAAACAATGAAATACCTGAATTTGAGGGATTTATCAAGCAAGCATACGACTGCGGGATCGATGCGGCTATTGTGGCTGATCTGGGGTTATTATCCCTGATAAAGAAATATACACCTTCTCTCGAAATACATATGTCTACTCAGACAGGTATAGTGAACTATGTATCTGCAAATGAGCTCTATAATATGGGGGCAAAACGTGTAGTACTGGCCCGTGAGCTTTCACTGGATGAAGTCGCGGAGATCAGGGCGAAAACCCCGAAGGAGCTGGATATAGAGACATTTGTTCACGGAGCTATGTGTGTGTCATTTTCAGGCAGATGTCTGCTTTCGTCATATCTTGTTGACCGTGATGCCAACAGGGGACAGTGCGCACAGCCGTGCCGATGGGGCTATCATCTGATGGAAGAAAAGCGCGAAGGGCAGTTCTTTCCTGTATTTGAGGATGAAAAAGGAACATATATCCTCAATTCCAAAGATATGTGCATGATCGATCATATAGACAAGCTTGCTAAAGCGGGCGTTACTTCTTTCAAGATAGAAGGTCGCGCTAAATCGGCATACTATGTTTCTGTCATAACAAATGCTTACAGAATGGCTGTCGATCATTTCAGAAAGGATCCCGACCATTATGAACTGCCCGAAAGTATACGCAGTGAGGTATTCAAGGTAAGCCACAGGGACTACTGCACAGGATTTTTCTTCGGTCATCCTTCTGAATGCAGACAGTATTATGCAGACAGCGGATATATAAGGAATTATGATGTATGTGCTGTTGTTACAGGCTGTGACAGCGAACGTATTTACGCTGTACAGCGGAACAAATTCTATGCAGGTGATGATCTTGAAGTGCTTGCTCCCGGAAAGCCGTGCATATGCATGAAGGCTGAGGATATGAGAAATGCCGAAGACGAGCAGATCGAGGATACACGCCATGCTGCCATGGCTTTTTCGATGAAAAATACATCAGGAATCATATTTCCTGCAAATACGATCATAAGAAAACAGGTCTGATATGGCAGAAAAGTATATTAGCATAGAAGGAACGGTTGATACTGTCCTGTTCTGCAATGAAGAAAACGGATATATCGTGCTTGATCTTGATACAGGCAGTGATTATGTAACCGTTGTGGGAGAACTGGGACTTATCGAAGAGGGAGAAGAACTGAGGCTTACAGGCGAATACGTTTCTCATCCTAAATTCGGAGATCAGTTCAAGGCGGTATCATGCGAAAGAAAGCTGCCTGCAACCGAAACAGCCATACTCAAATACCTGTCGTCAGGTGCTGTAAAGGGTATAGGGCCTGCTCTTGCAAAAAAAATTGTCGCACAGTTCGGATCTGATACACTTACGATAATTGAAAATGATCCTGACGCGCTTTCATCCGTGAAAGGAGTATCAGCTTCAAAAGCTGAGGAGATATCCCAGGAATTCAAGCGGATACACGGCGTAAGGACGCTTATGATCTTTCTGTCGGGATATGGTATCGCTCCGTCTGTAGCTATGTCTGCGTGGAAACGCTGGGGACAGTTTGCTGTTGAGATGATCAAATCGGATCCGTATATCCTTTGCGGTACAGGTATAGAACTGGGATTTGAGCAGGCTGACCGTATGGCGGCTGATCTCGCAATCCCTTCTGATTCTCCTGCCCGTGTCAAGGCGGGTATAATCTATATACTTTCTCACAATGCACTCAACGGTCATACCTGCTCTCCGGAGGACAAGCTTATACCTACAGCCTGCAGACTGCTGGGGACAGATGAAGCATGTGTTTCCGATAACATTGCGGCGGCAACAGATGAAGAAGAGCTGGTCATATATACCAAAAACGACAGAAAATATGTGTTTCTTCCCGAATATGCAAGAGCAGAGAGTTATATCAGCTCACGGCTTATGCTCATGGATTCCTGCTTCAAGGACAACGGAGAAGACTATACCAAGCTCATAGATATTGAAGAAAAGACCAAGCGCATCACATATGCAGAAAAACAGCGAGAGGCCATAGCGAAGGCCCTTTCAAGAGGATACCTCATCCTTACGGGAGGACCGGGTACAGGAAAGACCACTACACTGAAGGCAATAATCTCAATGTTTGAACAGCGCGGTCAGAAGGTCATGATAACAGCTCCTACAGGCAGGGCAGCCAAACGCATCTCCGATCTTACTGGATATCCCGCAAAGACTATACATCGCCTTCTTGAAGTGATGTATGAAGGCTCGGGACAGCTGCGGTTCAAGCACAATGAACAAAATCCGCTGACTTGTGATGTTATGATAATAGATGAGATGTCTATGGTCGACTGTCAGCTGTTTGAAGCTCTGCTCAGAGCCATGAAGCTGTCCTGTCGTCTGATAATGGTAGGAGATAGTGATCAGCTCCCGTCGGTAGGAGCAGGAAATATACTGCGTGATATGACAGAAAGCAAAAAGCTTTCCGTAGTAGCCCTTACAGAGATATTCAGACAAGCTGAAAAAAGCCTTATCATAACTAATGCTCACAGGATAGTAAATGGTGAACAGCCTGAACTCACGAGAAAGGATAACGACTTTTTCTTTATACAGAGGCTGAATATAGAGGAGGCATCAGCTACCGTACTTGATCTGTGTGCCAGACGTCTGCCGGATGCATACGGTTTTTCTTCATTTGATGATATACAGGTGTTGTGTCCTTCGAGAAAAGGTCTGCTGGGCACTGTTGAACTGAATAAGATACTTCAGGAGCGTCTCAATCCTCCGGGCAAGGATAAGGCAGAGATCAAGGGAATGCTGTACACATTCCGTGACGGAGACAAGGTGATGCAGACCAAAAACAACTATGATATCTGCTGGACACGAGATGGAGAGGCAGGTACAGGCATATTCAACGGAGATATAGGGACTATCGTCAAAGTAAAGCGCTCGGACAACACGGTGGTTATTGATTTTGAAGGGCGTATCGCTGAATATACTGTAAAAAACCTTGAAGAAGCAGAGCTTGCATATGCTGTTACGGTGCATAAAAGTCAGGGCAGTGAATTCAACGCTGTGATAATCCCGCTTCTGGGAGGCTTTGATAAGCTTTATTACAGAAATCTGCTTTATACTGCTGTTACAAGAGCCAAAAAACTGCTTATCATCGTCGGCTCAAAAGCAATAGTTGAAAAGATGGTAGCTAATGACAGGAGAACTCTCAGATATACCTGTCTGAAAGACAGACTGCTGAAGGAAGGCTGAATTTGTTCCAAAAAATGATTACAAATACAAATAAACACTTGAAGTATAGCGAACAATATGATATATTAAGAATATATCTTGATGATAGGGAGGCAAAATAATGAGAAAAATTATAAAATATGCAGTTGTACCCGCTGCTCTGGCTGCGATGCTCAGCTGCCCTGTACATGCTGCAGATATAGGCTGGCAGGGGGAAACCGGCAACTCAAAGTATATTGTGGAAGACGGAAGCTATGCAAAGGGTATAGTTATCATAGACGGTACTGCTTACCGCTTTACAGCTGACGGCTCTCCGCTCGGAAAGCATACAGGTATATGTACTGACAGAGGCGGAACAAAGTACTATGCTGACGGTATACAGATCAAGGACAGCTGGATGCAGGTACGTAACTCAAAGTACTATTTCGGCTCTGACGGTTATGCCGTAACAGGCAGAAATGAGATAGACGGCGCATTCTATTCATTCGATAAAAAGGGAAGGCTGCTGACTGCTGCTGACAAAAAGAGCTTTGAGATTAACGCAGACAAGGATAAGATATTCATCGGTGATAATGAGATCATCACTATGACCGTTAGCTCTCAGTCTCTTTCAGAGACTGCAACTGTTGGCAATGCGATAGAGCTTCACAAAATGACAGACAACGGCTGGGTAAGGCTTACTTCCACAAACGCAGGCGATCCTGTGTATATGAACGAGAATACACTCGGCATGATGCTGGACGGTACATATGTTTCCTCTGTAACCTTCAGCTTTACTCCTGACAAGTTTTCTTCAAAGCTTACGGAAGGGCATTACAGAGTAGCTGTTCCTGTTGTTTCCGGTAACGGAAATATATATCTGTACAGTGAATTTGACGCTGAAAAGAACGCTGAAGTCAAGACTGACAAAGCTGAATACGATATCCGTACTACCAACAAGGTAGAACTTACTGCCAGACTTTATTCCGACAGTTTTGTATATCCCAAGGTAAATGAGCTTTACATAAAGAAAAACGGTTCATGGAAGCTTGTTGAACCTATTGACGGCAAGGCTGTCACTTCCTCATCACAGCACGCTTCCGCAGGCACTGTATATCATTCATATCTTGATCTTACAAGATATGATAAGGCCACTCTTGAAACAGGCACTTACAAGGCGTATATAGGTGATGGCCTTGCAGCAGAGTTCATGCTTTCAAATCCTGTTGATATCACTATCGAGCAGGCTCCTGTAAATGATTCACACAATGTCAAGGTAACTCTCACAATGCGCAGCAGAAAATATGATGAGATAACCTGCAAGGGCTATGGCGGAGAGCTGTGGTATTTCTCAGGCAAGGTATGGAGCGAAGTATCACGCAGAAATGAGTATCCCGTAAAGACAGAGACACATCTTGAAAAGGGTTACGTATATACTCAGGATGTTATACTTACTGATTA
>CACZPE010000169.1 GCA_902782875.1 uncultured Ruminococcus sp.
CAATGATGTTGACTCCTGGAACAGTGATGTGTATATCCCCTACACGAATATGAACCACCTTCTCGGCAAGGAGGATTACTCCAACTATATCAACGTCCATATAATCCCCGGACTTGACATAGAGGGAGTAAGCACAGAAATAAAGGATTATCTCAACAACACCTGGTACCGCAAGAACGACTCCTTCCAGATACGTTACTGGACTCAGGAACAGCAAATGTCCATGTTCGATGAGATACTCAGCACGATATCCGGAGTCATTGCGATAGTCGCTGCGATATCGCTGCTTGTCGGCGGCATCGGAGTTATGAACATAATGCTCGTATCCGTTACAGAAAGAACAAGAGAAATAGGCGTGCGCAAGGCGCTCGGAGCGCCGAATGGTGCGATAAGGGCACAGTTTATCGTGGAATCCATAATAATCTGTACCATCGGCGGCATAATCGGGATACTCCTGGGAATAGGCGTCGGCAATATAGCGGGTGTGGTCGTCGGAAAGACGGCTTCGCCGGATATGTCGATAGTTATACTGTCCGTGGGCTTCTCCATGGCGATAGGCATATTCTTCGGATACTACCCCGCAAACAAAGCCGCAAAGCTCGACCCCATAGAAGCGCTGCGCTACGAATAAAGATACAGGAGACAAGAACAGGGAGGCTCATAATGGGGCTCATAGAAAATATAATGCTGGCCGTTGCAGGGCTCAAGGCAAACAAGATGAGAGCTCTGCTGACGATGCTCGGCATCATTATCGGAATAAGCGCGGTAATAACGATAAGCACCCTCGGAAGCATCATGACAGGCAGTGTCACTGATATATTCAACCAGCAGGGCGGCGCTAACCTCGTAAGATTCCAGGTCAGGGAAAAGGATCATCCCGCAAGAGACTACTATGTGGAAGAGGATCTTCTGACCGAGGAAATGAGGAATGACATCAAGGAAAGATTTTCCGACGAGATAGATGTTATAGCTATCATGTCGGGATATGACCAGGCTACTACCACTATAAAGCGCAAGGACTACGATCTGACAGTATACGCGGTAAACCCCGGATATATCAAGAGAAGCATGACCAAGATCGTTGCGGGCAGATATATCAACGAGGATGACTGCACAAGCATCAGAAACGTATGCGTTGTATCCGACAAGCAGGCTGAAAAGCTCTACGGCACACAGCGCAATGCGCTCGGAAAGACACTTACAGCAACATACAAGACCGGTATGGTGGACTACACCATCGTCGGCGTGTACAAATACGAGATATCCTCTCTGCTCAGCGGGCTCGCAGGAGCTATGGGCGAGGATGCGGACAGCTGGAACAACGAGATATACATCCCCTATACGACATATAACCGTATGATGGGACTCGAGGACAATCTGTTCTATTTTGACATCAACACAATAAACGGCGTTGATGCAGAAACTTTCTGCACAAAGGTGCAGGACTATCTCAACAGCGCATACTACAGAGACAATGATTCGTATGAAGTGAGCTACCTCACTGCCGAAGCAGAGATGGGCATGATAAACCAGATACTCGGCATAGTAAGCTCTGTCATCTCGGTCATTGCGGGAATATCCCTTCTCGTCGGCGGTATCGGCGTTATGAATATAATGCTCGTATCCGTAACGGAGAGAACAAGGGAGATAGGCGTGCGCAAGGCGCTCGGCGCTCCGAATACAGCCATAAGGACACAGTTCATCGTTGAGTCCATCATAATCTGCCTTATCGGCGGTGTGATCGGCATAGCTCTCGGTATAGGCACAGGAAACCTTGTAGGCCTTATCATGGGCTCTGTGGCTGCTCCCAGCGCAGGCTCGATAATACTTGCAGTATCCTTCTCCATGGCTATAGGCATATTCTTCGGCTATTACCCCGCAAACAAGGCTGCAAAGCTCGATCCCATCGAAGCTCTGCGCTACGAATAATACTCTTTATACTCCCGCCCGGGCGGGAGTATTTTGGATTGACGGCAACATCAAGGAGGCATATTAATGGGACTTGGTGAAAACATCCTGCTCGCTCTCGCAGGACTCAAGGCAAACAAGATGAGAGCACTTCTGACGATGCTCGGTATCATAATCGGCATCAGCTCGGTAATCACGATAAGTACCCTCGGAAATATCATGACAGGCTCTGTTATGGATATATTCAACCAGCAGGGCGGTGCAAATCTGGTAATGTTCCAGATAAAGCAAAAGGATCATCCTGCAAGAGACTATACCGTACCCGAGGATATGATCACGGAGGAAATGAGAAACGACGTTGAGTCAAGATATAAAGCCGAGATCGATGCCATCACCCTGTTATCTGGCTATGACGAGGGTACGACCACTATAAAGCGCAAGAATTACGATCTTACGATCTATGCGGTAAACCCGGGATATATCAAGAACTCCATGACCAAGATCACCGCAGGCAGATATATAAGCGATGATGACTGCAAGGGCACCAGAAGCGTCTGCGTTATATCCGACAGACAGGCAGAAAAGATCTTTGGCTCCCAGAGAGGCGCGCTCGGCAAGAGTCTTTCGGTCACCTACAAGACAGGCATCGTTGATTATACCGTAGTCGGCGTGTACAAGTACGAAGTATCATCACTGATGAGCGGCATGGTCGGCGCACTCGGCGAGGATGCTGAGAGCTGGAACAATGAGATATATATCCCCTACACCACATACAACCGTATGGTAGGCGCAGACGATGCCCTGTACAACTTCTATATCAACACCAACAACGGCGTTGACGCAACAAAGTTCTGCGATAAGGTAAAGGATTATCTCAACTCTGCCTACTACAGAGACAATGACTCCTTCGAGATAGACTATATGACGATGGAACAGCAGATGGGCATGATAAACCAGATACTCGGCACTGTAAGTGCTGTAATATCCGTTATCGCGGGTATATCCCTTCTTGTCGGCGGTATTGGCGTTATGAACATCATGCTCGTATCCGTAACGGAGAGAACCAGGGAGATAGGCGTGCGCAAGGCGCTGGGTGCTCCCAATTCCGCCATCAGGACACAGTTTATCGTTGAGTCCATCATAATATGCCTTATCGGCGGTATCATAGGCATCGGCCTCGGTGTGGGAATAGGAAATCTTGTAGGCCTTATCATGGGCGCTACGGCGGCTCCGAGCATAGGCTCGATAATACTCGCTGTATCCTTCTCAATGGCTATAGGCATATTCTTCGGCTACTATCCTGCAAACAAAGCCGCTAAGCTTGACCCCATAGAGGCTCTCAGATACGAATAATTGCATATATTACGCACTGTATAGAAATTATATTTGTAGGATTTATATAATTTTTCAAAAAGCACTTGCATTTTCATTTGATTTGTGGTAAAATCGATATGTTGTAGATTTGCCGAAAACATCGGCAGTCAAACGCTTTAAAGGAGGTGCAGCCCCATGGCAAAATGTGACATCTGCGGAAAGGGCGTTACTTTCGGTATTAAGGTATCCCACTCGCATCATCGTTCCAACAGAGCGTGGAAGCCTAATGTTAAGCGTGTAAAGGCTATCGTGGAGGGTTCTCCCAAGCATATACATGTATGCTCTAGATGCCTTCGTTCCGGTAAGGTAACACGTGCTGTCTGACCTGTAAGGGCCCGACTGGCTTAAATAACCGAATTGTACGTACAGTAAGATCCCCGTCCAGAAGGACGGGGATTTTATTATATCCATATTGTATACCATTTAACCATTTTAACATATATAGGTCACTGTATATTTACATCCTTTATATTGATAAAACACACAAAGAGAAGTATACTTAATTGTAGAATTCTTACAATTTACAGTATACAAGGAGATGACAATATTGCCTGAAATAAAGGAAAAAGAAGACGCTTCATTCATGTATAAGGTCGCGACTTTCATAGTAGACAAGCGCAACCTGTTCTTCCTCATATTCATTGCGGCAGGTATATTCTGCCTTTTTTCACGCAACTGGGTCAAGGTAGAGAACGATATCACGAAATATCTTCCCGAGACTACCGAGACACGCCGCGGTCTTGACCTTATGGATGAGCAGTTCACCACATTCGGCACGGCTAATGTCATGGTGCAGAACATCACATATGAAGAAGCCGAAAAGCTGTGCGCACTTATAGAGGATACCGACGGTGTCGAGAGCGTGGAATTCGACAACACCGACAAGCACTACAAATCCTCAGGAGCGCTCTTCTCGGTAAGCTTCACAGGCACCGCAGAGGATGAGAAAAGCCTTGAAGCGATGAACGATATCAAGGATATGCTGTCTTCATATGACACATATATATCAAGCGAGATCGGCAATGACGCAAAGACCATGCTCGACCAGGAAATGGATCTTGTCACTCTTGTAGCCGCAGTCATAATAGTAGCGGTACTGACATTTACTTCAAAGACCTTTGCGGAAGTGCCTGTCCTTCTTATCACATTCGTCACGGGCGCACTGTTGAATATGGGCACGAATTTCCTGTGCGGAACTATCTCATTCATATCCGACTCCGTGACCATCGTGCTCCAGCTTGCACTGGCGATAGACTATGCGATTATACTCATACACCGCTATACCGAGGAGCATGAGCACCTCGACCCGCGAGAAGCGTGTATAACAGCCCTCAGCAAAGCTATACCCGAGATATCATCATCAAGTCTCACCACGATATCAGGCCTTGCTGCCCTTGCATTCATGCAGTTCAAAATAGGCGAAGACCTGGCGATAGTACTGATCAAGGCCATACTCCTAAGCCTTATATCGGTATTCACACTTATGCCGGGGCTTATCATGCTCTTCTCCCCTCTTATCGACAAGACGCGCCACAAGAACTTTGTGCCGACTATATCGGCAGTCGGTTCATTTGCGTATACCACAAGATTTTTCATCCCCCCGCTGTTTGCAGTACTGATGGTATTCGGATTTATCTATTCCAACAAATGTCCCTATGCGTTCGGCACGGCTGATCTCCCCACGCCGAGGATGAACCAGACGCAGATAGCAAACAAAAAGATACACGATACCTTCGGGAATCCCAATCTTCTCGCACTTATCGTGCCCTCGGGCGATTATCAGTCAGAAGCAAGGCTCATAGCGCATCTTACTGTATACGACGAGGTGGACAAGGTAGTAGGCCTCTCAAATCAGGAAGCTGTAGACGGGTATATGCTCACAGACAAGGTCACACCGAGGCAGTTTTCAGAGATAGCGGGCATCGACTATGAAGCAGCCGAGCTGATATACGCTGCATATGCAGTCGATCAGGAAAACTACGGCGAGGTAGTCAACGGCCTGTCGGGATACAGGATACCCCTGATAGATATATTCCTCTTCACTCTCGATGAAGCAGACAAGGGATATGTCACCCTTGACCCCGAGCAGGAGAAGACGCTGCACGACCTCAAGGAAACGCTCAACAGAGCTCTTCTGCAGCTCAAGAGCGATGAGTACACCAGGATACTACTGTATCTTGACCTCCCCGAGGAGGGAGAAGAAACATTCGCATTTCTCGACAAGATACATGAGGAAGCAGAAAGATACTACCCTGCCGACCAGATACTCTGTGTGGGCAATTCCACCAGCGACAGGGACCTGTCCGCTTCGTTCGCAACAGATAATATAGTCCTCAGCATCGTGACCGCCCTGTTTGTAATAATCGTACTGCTGTTCACATTCAAATCCGCAGGACTGCCCGTGCTCCTTATCGCTGTTATACAGGGCAGTATATGGATAAACTTCTCGTTCCCGTACTTCATGGGCACAAAGCTGTTCTTCCTCGGATATCTCATAGTAAGCTCGATACAGATGGGCGCGAATATCGACTACGCCATAGTCATATCCAGCCGTTTCATGGATCTCAAGGAAGGGCGCACATCTCTCAAGCGTGTCGTTACCGATACGCTCAACCAGGCATTCCCGACCATAATCACCTCCGGTGCGATACTCGCATCGGCAGGCGTGCTGATAGGCCAGCTTTCCACAGATGGTACTATATCCGCCATCGGCGTATGCCTCGGCAGAGGTACAATAATATCCATAGTTCTTGTTATGGCTGTACTTCCCCAGATAATGCTGATAGGCGCAGGGCTCATAGACAAGACCTCGTTTACGATGAAGCACAGGGAGCGTCACCTGGTATCAAGCGGCAGGATAGCCGTAACAGGTATGATACACGGCTATGTAAACGGCCGTGTTGACGGTATCCTCAACGGTATAATAACAGGTGACGTGGATGCAAGGATAGACAAGGCATCAGATGACAGTGAGGAGGCGGCTGAAAATGAATAAAAGAGCACTCAGAACAGCAGCCGTATTCTGTGCGCTGCTTGCGTCGGTCCCTGTTCCTCTGGCGTATGCCGAGGCACGCACACAGCCTCATCTCGAAGAGTCCGAGAATAATACTTACCACATATCATCGGGGGCTGATTTTCTTGCTTTCTCCGTTCTGTGCACCCTTGATTCCTATTCGAGAGGCAAGACGTTCGTCCTTGACAATGATATAGTACTCAGCGAAGTTACATTCGTGCCTGTCCCCTCCTTCGGAG
>CACZPE010000170.1 GCA_902782875.1 uncultured Ruminococcus sp.
ACGGTATTCCCCCAGGCTATCGGACTCGGCGCCATGTTTGATACCGACCGTGTACGCAAGGTAGCAGATATCACATCCAAGGAAGCCCGTGCAAAGTACAATTCATACACCAAATTCGGTGACAGGGACATATACAAGGGTCTTACCCTCTGGGCACCGAACATCAATATTTTCCGCGACCCCCGCTGGGGCAGAGGTCATGAGACCTACGGAGAGGATCCCTTCCTCACAGCTGAGAACGGCAAGGCATATGTAAGAGGTCTTCAGGGCATAGACGGCAGCGAGAAGAACACCAAGAGGCTCAGGACCGCAGCGTGCGCCAAGCACTTCGCTGTACACAGCGGTCCCGAATCTGTACGCCACGAATTTGATGCAAAAGCAGATGCAAAGGATATGGAAGAGACTTATCTTCCTGCTTTCGAGGCTCTTGTAAAGGACGGCGTTGAGAGCGTAATGGGCGCATATAACCGCGTAAACGGTGAGGGTGCCTGCGCAAGTGACTTCCTTATGGCAAAGCTCCGCGAATGGGGCTTTGACGGATATTTCGTATCCGACTGCTGGGCTATACGCGACTTCCATGAGCATCACGGTCTTACAAAGACTCCGGTTGAATCCGCTGCTCTCGCACTCAGCAAGGGCTGTGACGTAAACTGCGGATGCACATATGTCAATCTCCTTGCTGCCCTTGAAGAGGGACTTATCACCAAGGAGCAGATAAGAACGGCATGCGTTCACCTGATGAGAACAAGAATAAGGCTCGGCATGTTCGACAAGCACACCGAGTATGACGATATCCCCTATACCATAGTATCCTGCGACGAGCACAAGGCTGTTGCCCGCGAAACCGCCGAGAGAACTATGGTACTGCTGAAAAACAACGGCATACTTCCTCTCGACGAGAAGAAGATAAAGACTCTTGCAGTGATCGGTCCCAACGCCGACAGCCGCATTGCTCTTGAGGGCAACTACAACGGTACTGCTGATGAGTATATCACCTTCTTAGGCGGTATAAAGGAAAGATTTGACGGCAGAGTGATCTTCGCCGAAGGCTGTCATCTCTACAAGAAGAGCATATCGGGTCTTGCCCTTCCCGGCGACAGATATGCAGAGGCTCTTGCTGCTGCTGATGTTTCCGACGCTGTTGTACTCTGCGTAGGCCTTGATTCCACTATCGAGGGCGAAGAGGGCGATACAGGAAACGAATTATCCTCGGGCGACAAGAACGATATCAGACTTCCCGAAAGCCAGCGCATCCTCGTTGACAAGATACTCAAGACCGGCAAGCCCGTTATCATAGTATGCGCTGCAGGAAGTGCGATAAATACCGAATCCGATCCCGATGCCCTTATCCATGTATGGTATCCCGGTTCTGAGGGCGGAAGAGCTCTTGCAGGCATCCTCTTCGGCGATGTTTCTCCTTCCGGCAAGCTCCCCGTTACATTCTACGAGAGCACCGAAAAGCTCCCCGACTTCACTGATTACTCAATGAAGGGACGCACCTACAGATACACCTCCGACAATATCCTCTATCCCTTCGGATACGGTCTTACCTATTCAAAGGTTGAGTGCACATCGCTCGAATATGCTGACGGCACCGCAAAGGTGACCGTAAAGAACAGCGGCAGCAGGGACACCGAGGATGTTATACAGCTCTATATCAAGGACACCTCTGAAAATGCAGTACCCAATGTGAGCCTCTGCGGATTCAGAAGAATAAAGCTTGCTGCAGGTGAAACGGGAGTATTTGAGATACCCGTTCCCGAGAGAGCATTCACAGCCGTTGACAAGGACGGCAACAGAAAAGTATTCGGCAAGACCTTCACACTCTATGCCGGAACACATCAGCCTGATCAGTTAAGTGCTTCGCTCAGCGGTACCTCATGTCAGGCTAAGGAGATAAGCCTGTAAATCTAAATTTGGAAGTACAGACAAATGAGCGAGTTTTTCAAGGAGATCGGTAAGATCGCATACGAAGGAAAGGAAAGCACCAATCCGCTTTCTTTCAAGTATTACGATCCGGAGGAAGTAGTGGCAGGCAAAACTATGAGGGAGCAGCTGAAATTTGCGCTCTCATGGTGGCATACCATGAGCGGTGACGGTACTGATATGTTCGGTGTCGGAACGGCTGACAAGGCCACTATATATGACCTTGAAAAATATGTGACGGAAAAGGGTGAAGTTGTTTCCACACTTGGAAGCGGCAGACAGGAATATCTTGAAAGCATACTCAACAATATTCTCTTTTCTATATGATCTGAAAAAATAGTATTTTTACCGTAAGGGGTAAGAGTATCTCTTACCTCTTGCGGATATTTTATATTTTTAAAACGGAGTGATAATAATGAGATACGCAATAGGAATAGACCTTGGAACCAGCGGCACAAAGACGGTGCTTTTTGATGAGAACGGCAAGGTCATCGCATCAAAGACCATCGAATACCCCATGTATCAGCCCAAGAAC
>CACZPE010000171.1 GCA_902782875.1 uncultured Ruminococcus sp.
GATCTCAATGACAGGAACGTTTTTCATTCGGTGAATAAGACCATAACCGATCTTGCAAGGATATGCGCGGAAGAAACAGGTGTACAGCCGCAGTACAAACGCTTCGATACTCCTATGAGATATTCTTCTTCGGGCTTGGCTGTCCTCTCATCAGAGCTCCCGCGCATCGTAGTCAAGCAGTCGGAAGCCAATCCTGACGGGATCAGTATCGTGACCGCTCCCGATATCAATACGGAATGTGCATATATATGCTCAGAGATCCGACGTCTCTTTGATCAGGGATATGAGCCAAAAGACATAACCATACTCTCAAGAAATATGAATTCGGATATTTCTGTATTATCGGAATATTTTGATATGTACGATATACCGTATTATTCCGATAAGAAGACAGATGCTTCCCATATGCCGCTTATTGCAATGATCAACGCCATACTCGTTCTTTCCTCCGGAAAATACAGCACCGACATTATCCTTACACTTGCAAGAACGGGTCTTGTAATAAGCGCAGACGAGGCTGTTGCGCTTGAAAACTATGTGTATACATGGGATATAGAAGGCAAAATGTGGACGAAGCCATTCCCGGATGAGGATATGGAAGAACTGCGTACTAAGCTTTTGTATCCGGTAGAGCTTTTCTCCTCTGCCGAGAGTATCATCGACGGCATTAAGAATATCATTGACAAAACAGATCTCAGGAACAAGCTGCCTTATGACCGTGATGGGCTCAATGAAGCCGAACTTTCAGAGCTTGAAAACACAAACAAATGGTTATTTGATCAGATAGACGGGATCCTTGCTTCGCTCTCGGATATATCTGAGGAAATAAAGAGCACTTCTGAATTTGCCGATATATTTACTATGATCAGCAACAAAACAGCAGTATCTCCCCCGCCCGCTTCTCTGAATCAGGTAAATGCTCAGCAATCAGATCTAGCTCGTCCGTCTATGCCTAAAGTTGTCTTTGTAATGAATGCAGTAGATGGCATATTCCCGTATGTCCCTACAGACAGCAAAACATTCAGCGAGACCGAAAGAGATTTCTTCCGCGAAAAGTCACATGACCTTTCGGGCGATATGAGACTTCGTATATCAGAAGAACGCTTCAATGCATATAAAGCGATTTGCGCTTCTTCCGAAAAGTTATATATATCCTATTCAAAGGCAAATAACGCATCGCCATCGGTATATATACAGAAAATAGAAAAGATATTCCCGGATGTAACAAAGACAGATCTGTGTGCTTCTGCTGATGATCTGTTCAATATACTTGCGCTTACACCGGAAGCTGCATATGCTCATGCCGCACAGCTCAAACTGTCCGATGATATGTATTATACCGCAAGAACAGTTCTTTCATCCGATGATGAATACTCGCACCGTTTCTCATTGCTTGATACAGCAATAGATTCTGCAAATTCCGAACACAGACTGTCGAACGGGATACCCGAACAGCTTTTCGGGAAAAGACTCAAGATCTCCCCGACTTCTGCTGAGAAATATGCTAAATGCCCGTTCCGCTTCTTCGTTGAAAATGGTCTCAGACTTAATAAGCCTCAGAAGAAAAAGCTCAATGAGCTCGAATGGGGAAAGATAGTACACAAATGCATGGAGCGCTTCACAAAGCCTCATAAAGGCGAAACACCGGAGCAGTGCAAGGCACGCATATCTCATATGAACAGAGATGAGATATCCGCTGCCATCGACAGATATATAGACGATTATATCCATGAACAGTTCAGAGAAGAGTTTAAAGCTACGGATATGGATATATACCTTTCCAGACTGCGCACACAGACCGTGACATTTGCCTGCCGACTGCGCAACGAAATGGCTGTATCAGAGTTTGTTCCTGTAATGTTTGAAAAGGATATATCACATAACAGCACAGAACATATCAGTTTTATCGGTAAGGTAGACCGTATTGATACCTTTACCCATGAGGGACACAAATATATCCGCGTGATAGACTATAAGACAGGCCAAAAGCAGCTTGATGTGAATGATATCGCCAACGGACTCAATATACAGATGCTTCTATATCTGTTTGAAGCTGTGAGCGATGAACAGATCGGCGGCGAATATGCAGGTGTCCTTTATGCGCGCATAACACATCCTGGAGCGGTAGACGAGCGTGAGCCGAGTGATGAACAACTGCAGAAAAAGTTAAAAGATGATCTTCGTATGGATGGACTTATCCTTGATGACAAAAAGATAATCCAGGCTATGGAGCCATCGCTGATAGATGCACTTGAAAAAAGCACAGCATATAAGGGAGAATTCATCCCGGTAGATGTGAACAGCACTAAAAGCGGTGCAACAATAAAGGGCAAAATAAAAGACAAGGCACATTTTGAAGAGTTGAAGAATATGATCTATACCCAGCTCCGTGAGATGTCTGAGAATGTATATAACGGCATCATACCTGCTTCTCCTCTTGAAGCAGAAGGCATGACCACTACATGCGAGCAGTGCGATATTCGTGATATATGTCTCAATACCGATCCGGTGTCAAGGAAGAGAGTCAAATTCAGATCCAAACTTGATGATCCTACAGGAGAATAACTATGGCTATTAACTGGACAAAAGAGCAGTCCGAGGCGATATCTCATACCGGTGAAGCTTTGCTTTTATCTGCAGCTGCAGGCAGCGGAAAAACTACGGTACTTATAGAGCGCCTGCGCAGATTACTTGCAGATCCCGAAAGCGGCGTAACATCAGATAATATCATCGTAGTTACTTTCACAAGAGAAGCCGCTGCGCAGATGAAACACCGTCTCCAGACCCAGCTGTCTGAATCTCTGTCCGATCCCGATATCACTCCCGAGATAGCTCAGCATATCTCTGCGCAGCTATCGCTTATTTCGGCTGCCAATATTTCTACTATACATTCATTCTGTTTCAGGCTCATACGAGAATATGCCGGCGTACTTGGCATTGACCCCGGATTTGGCATAGCTGAACAGCAGCAGGAGGATACTATAGTAAAAGCCGCTCTTGACAGTGTGTTCGATGAAATGTGCGCAAATGAAAATGACAAGGACAAGATCACACGTCTTTCCGAAATGTTTGCACCCGACAATAAAAACTCCAATGCACTCAAGGAGATCATACTGGAAATACGCAGAAAGCTGCTTGCACTTCCCTTCCCCGATATATTCGGGGAAAACGTCACAGAACGCTATCTTAACGGCATACTGAAGGATACGGGATTTCTGCGTGAATATGCTGAAATGATACTGAATGATCTCAGACGTGCATATGGATATGCGGATGCTGCAGTGAGATTCATAGAAGAAAACTGCGACATGGAGGATAAGAGCAAGGCCAAACTGCGCATGAACTTTATCCATGACCGTGATGAGATCGGAAGCATCATAAAGATCTATGAGAAAAAGTCAGAAGACCCTGTCTCTGTTCTTGACCCAGCCGAAATAGACCTTGAGAGCTTTAACGTAAGTTCATTCACACTTGACAACGGAATGAACAGCACGGATATACTCAAGAAAAACCTAAAGGACAAATACCGTGAAATATGTGAAAAATATCTGAGATTTTCTGCTGCAAGCAAGAATAAGAAAGACACTCCTACCGAGCTTTTCACTCTTGAACAGATAAAGAGCGATTATCGCATACATGCAGAAGTATCTGAACTGATATTCGATATTATAGAAAGGCTGCGCAAAGCCGAAAGTGACCTTAAAGCAGAGCATAATGTACTTGGCTTCAGTGATGCGGAACAATATGCATGCGCTTTGCTTTGCAGGCATGACGGAGAAATAATGCCCACCGAGCTTGCTCTGGAATTGCAGAAAAGATATTCGCTCATCATGGTAGATGAATTTCAGGATTCCACAAAGATACAGGAGCTTATTTTCCGTATGCTGTCTTTGGGAGGCACTGCATCATCCGCAGGAAGCAATTTCTTTGCTGTCGGTGATATTAAGCAGTCGATATACCGCTTCCGTGCAGCTGAACCCGGATTGTTCAGTAATAATCTGAAAAATGATGCTTTGAAAAAGGTATTGCTCAATACAAATTACCGTTCATCAAAGCAAATAGTTGATTTTGTCAACAACGCATTCAATGCAGTTATGTCACAAAAGTGCGGCGGTATCGACTATGGCGAGAATGATTCCCTGATATTCGGAAATACCAATACCGCTATGGATAAGACAGAGGTAATAGTCATAGATGAAGAAGCAGCCGGTGCATCTGATACAGATTCATACAAACAAGCAGAATGCACTGCTGTAGCAAACCGAATATACCAGCTTATTGAAGGCGGCACACCACCTGAGGATATCTGCATACTAACCAGAAGAAATTCCACCATCAAGGACTTTGGAAAGGCTCTCGGACGGCTTGGGATATCATATGAAGGCTCAACATCGGATTCTATACTTGAGACAGGAGAAGTCAAGACTATACTGAATTTCCTCAGGATACTCAACAATCCTTCGCTCAATATCCCTATGGGAGCTGTGCTCATGTCGCCGCTGTTCGGATTTACTGCGGATGATATGGCGATGCTTCGCCTGGCTGACCGCACACAGGATATATACAAGTGCGTCAAGCTTTGTGCAGAGCGTGAAGACTCTCTCGGTGAGATGTGCAGACGATTCGGCGAGATATTCAATGCACTCCGTTCATTTTCTATAACTCATACCCCCGAGGAGATAATATACGAGATATATCGCCGTACTTATGCAATATCTGTCTATTCCGTATTTCCGGATGGTTCTCAGCGTGGGCTTAATCTGTACAAGTTCGCACAGCTTGCAGAGCAATACAGTAATTCTGTAAACGGCATCGGACGCAATCTAGGCGGATTCATACGGCGCATGAATACACTTGACGAGAATAAAAGCAGCATAGAAGCCCCTGACAACACTTCCGGCAAAGCAGTAAAGATAATGACATTCCATAAATCAAAGGGGCTTGAATTCCCGTATGTTTTCATCTGTGACAACTCACGGAAATTCAAAAAAGGAACGTCGTCGATCGTTTTTGATTCGACCTACGGAATAGCTTTTGATATAACCGAAGCTGTGGGAGCAGACGGCATGAAGAAGAATTATACTTCCATGCCCGCTAAAGTCCTGAGAGAACGATATAACAATTCTCTCAGAGATGAAGAAATGATGCTGCTGTATGTAGGTCTTACCCGTGCAAAAAACAAGCTTGTCATCACAAGATATGAAGGCGGTACCTACACAAAAAAACAGCTTGCCAACAGTGCGCTTGTCTGTGAAGGCAAAAACGATCTTTCGATAATGAACGGTTCATGCTTTGCTGAATGGATAGATACTATACTGCATTTTGAAGACGGTCTGACAGAATACATCCATTTCAATGAAGATAAAGATGCTCAGAATATTGTTAAGGAACCGCTGCTGCTCGCAGACGAAGCAGCAATGCTCAGAGATACTCTTGAGAAGTATAAGGAGCTAAATATACGCTCATCAGGAATAGCTGCAAAATTCACTGTATCAAAGCTTACTCATAAGAATAATGAGAGTGAAGAAGAGCCCGAGGAACAGCGTACTGTTTCACGTCCGCGCCTCGGACAGCTTACAGGCACATCAAGAGGTACTGCCTATCATACATTTATGGAGCTGTGCAGCTTTTCGGAACTGCACAAACGGCCTGATATTGATCTGATAAATTCTGAAAAGAAACGTCTTCTGGCAAAAATGTCGGAAGAAGAGATACGCTGCATCGATCCAAAGCACATATTGAAATTTGCTGTATCTTCCCTTTTCGCGCGTATGACAGGAGAGATCTTCAAAGAACGACAGTTCCTTGCAAGAACATCGGATATCATCAGCAGTCCTGAAGAATATGATCTATTCGGTATTTCTTCGGGTGATACCATGATACAGGGCATAGCCGATCTTATATTCTATGATGATACTTTAGATGGATATGTCCTGGTAGATTATAAAACGGACAGATATGTATCGCCTGATGAACTCAGTAAACTGTACTCAAAGCAATTACAGTTATATGCCCGGGCATTTGACAGGATACTTGACAAGCCGGTGCGTGAATGCTATATCTTCTCATTTGAACACGGAGAGATACCCATAGCAATATGAACGGATAACGCTCCATACAGATCTTGGCTGTATGGAGCGGGAAAGGCAAGAATGATACATGACTATATAAGAGAGCGTTTGTTCTCATTACAGGATATAGAATACCAACAGCTCCAGCTTAAGATCTGTACAACAGCATCTGAAATGATAGGAGTACGCACACCAGAGCTCAAAAAGCTCGCCAATGAACTGAGCAAACGTGAAGATACGGCTCTCTTCCTTGATGATCTTCCTCACAGATACTTTGAAGAAGATCAGCTTCATGCATTCATCACAGCAAATATAAAGGATATGGATGTTTGTATGGATAAGGTCTGTCGATTTCTTCCATATGTAAACAATTGGGCTACATGTGACCAGCTTTGTCCCAAGGTATTTGCGCGTCATAAGGATAAGCTGCTCGGATACATATACAAATGGATAGAGTCCGGAAGCACATATGAGATACGCTTTGCAGTGAAGATGCTGATGTCTCATTTTCTGGATGAGGATTATGATATAAAATATCCGGAACTTGTGGCGCATATACATTCGGATGAATATTATGTCCGCATGATGATAGCATGGTATTTTGCGACGGCTCTTGCTAAGCAGTATGATACCGCTATTAAGTTCATCGAAGAAAAAAGGCTTGATGAATGGGTACATAATAAAGCGATAAGCAAGGCGATTGAAAGCTTCCGTGTATCTGATGATCACAAGGAATATCTGAAGACTCTCAGAATAAAAAAGAATAATAAATAGAAAAAACCTTCCCTTTTGGGAAGGTTTTTCATGGAGCTGATTGCCGGATTTGAACCGGCGACCTCATCCTTACCAAGGATGTGCTCTACCAACTGAGCTAAATCAGCACCAACAACTATTATAGTATACTATATTTGCTGCTTGTATTATACTTGTTTATGTAAATTAAATATGAACATTTATAGTTTGCGTTCAAGATTGAACTATTTGTTTTCAACACCTATCATATACTTATAATTGAACACTTCTGTAAAGGGATCATACCAGTATCCTGATATATCATCCCTTGACATGACATATACGCTGTTATACGTCAGAGGCAGAAGAGCATGCTCATTTATCAGAAGCTTTTCAAGCTGATCTGCATACTGTGCTTTGGCAGATACATAGGGCTGTGATGACAGATAAGGGTCAAGATGCTTGCCGCTCAGGGAATATAGCTTTGCAAACAGATCATCCACACTGTTCATTTCCATATCTATAGTGCAGACATAGAGATCGCGTTCTCCCTCACCTATTCTCTTTTCTATCTCCTCGGTATCAAGATACAGCGGATCACAATAATATCCGCAGTTGGCAAACCTGTCGGTTATCTCATTCACGGTATCGTAGGAAGTATAATCATTGCCGATAAGCATTGCATGAAATTTTTCCTTATCAAAACGGAATGAATCGTTTGCATGTTCTCGTATATAGCCTCTGCTGTCGGGAAAAATATCACGGTATCTCTGATTCATTACCGTAACAGATGGCGGCACAAAGGAATATGCACGACGGTGCATCTCATCGGAAGTATCCTCGGCTGTGCACGCCGCACAATACAGCGCATCCTTATCATCAGCCTGTGTAAATACCAGCACAGATACGGATGCATAATAAGGTGCAGACAGCTGATACCCCTTGGGAAGTTCCTCATTGCCGTATAAGCATACATCAGCGACCGTATCTGAATCTATGAGCATATTTACAGTATCAGGATATGTAATATATCCTTCCATAGAGTTAGCCTTTATACGAGAAAGGCTGACATGATTATCCGTCCAGTAAGGA
>CACZPE010000172.1 GCA_902782875.1 uncultured Ruminococcus sp.
ATGAGAAGACGATAGACAATATAATCGGATTTATACACGAGAGGGATTTCTTCCGCTTCATGGCGGACAGCGATCACGGTGAGAGTATAGCACCCGTGGTGCATGACGTACTCTATGTGACCGAGTTTGAGACCGTCTCCGAGGTACTGTCAAAGATGCAGAAGAGCAAGATACATCTTGCGGTCGTCAAGGATCAGTACGGCGGCACATTCGGCATGGCCACTATGGAGGACCTGATCGAGGAGATACTCGGTGAGATATACGACGAGGCCGACGAGGAGGATGATTCCCTCGTGAAGCTGGGCGATGATGAATACGAAGCTGCAGCTGATCTGTCGATACACGATTTCTCCGACCGCACGGGGCTCGATGACGATATCTTTGACACAGAGAGCGTCACCCTCGGCGGCTGGGCAATGGAGCTTTTCGGAAAAGTACCCGAAACAGGGGAGAAGATAAGCACCGAGAGCTTTGATATAACCGTTCTTGAAGCTGAAGACAGCAGGATAGTACGTCTGCTGCTGCAGTACAGACCGCATGATACAGAACAAACCCTGTAATGCACCGCGCATTACAGGGTTTTGTGTATACATTATCAGTAGTACATTATGCAGGGAGTGCCTCTCTCTACCATCTCGTAGAGCTGCTTTACCTCGGAGTACATCATATTGATGCAGCCGTGTGAGCCGTTGTTTATATAGGTATTGCCGCCGTAGGAGCCTCTGCTGAGGTCGTGCAGGCCTATGCCCTCAAAGCTCAGTCTCATGAAGTAGCTGCACTTTGCTCTGTATGAATTGTCGGGAGCGACCATGGTATAGTTTGTGCTCTTGGTGTATACGCTGTATATTCCCGGAGGGGTCTTTCTCGAAGCGTCGGTAGCCTTTCCGGATACGATGTTCTTTGTTTCGAACTTGAGTTCGCCGTCCTGGTAGTACCAGAGATGCTGTGCGGTGAGATCGACTTCGATATAGGTCTTGCCGATATCATCACCGGGGGAGCGGTCTGACTCAAAGCCCTCATAGGTATAGCCCGTGTCGAGCTGGACGTATACAGGGTCTATGGTCATGCTCTCGCCCTCTTCGATATGCTCGAGCAGCCTGTCTACTGTTTTCGGCTGATCTATCCACCAGCCGTACTGACCTGTGGAGAATCTGCCCTGGGAGAGCTTCATCTCGCCTCTTTCGGTCGATCTGAATGTCCTTGTGGTCATGAATGTGTCGTACTTGTCCGCAAGACCGCTTACAAAGGCTTCAGCCTTGGTCCTGTCTATATTTCCGTTTGCATCGGTCCATTCATATACCTGTGCGCCTGTGAGGTATTCCTGTGCATAGTCGAAGTCATAGGCGATTATGAAATCATACTTTTCCTTGATCATATCGAGCTTGGCGGAAAGATCCTCTTTCTTTACCGATGGTTCGGTGTAGCATCCGCTTTCGTCAAGGGACATTGTGAGGTTGCCGTCCTTTACGTTGTCGAGCACGAAGGGGATGAGCTTGTCGATATTGACTGTATCGCCGTATACCTCGGGTACTATGTAGTATCCGCCGTCGCCGTACTCTATGGAAGCATCCTTTGTATCGATATTGCCCCATACCGTTCTGCGGAGCTGCCTTTCAAGCTTGCTCTCGTCGTATTCCACCTTGGGCTCTACGGTATAGTCCTGCTTCTTGAAGAGGGATGTGAACCAGAGCGCGTGGTTCTGCTCGTTCTGTATCTTCTTCACGGGGGTGGATATATCAGAAGTGTAGTTGAAATCAGCCAGATCAAAACGCATCGTCTCGCCGTTTATCAGGTCTATCTCAAGGGCAGGCGTGCTGTACTCGTCTCTGAGCGCTGCTATTGCCTGGGCGGTATTGAGCCCGCTGACGTCGATATCGTTTATGAATGTATTGTCCAGAAATCTGCCTGTATTCTTTGCGAGCCCGAAGAGATACGCCGCACCGATGACGAGCACTACGGCACATACGCTGAGTGCTGCTGCAAGCTGCTTTTTCTTTTTCAGCTTCTTGCTGGCGGCCTTGCGGTTCTCTTTCTTTCTTGCTATCGCAGAAGATATTTCATAGGCAGTATTACTGTCAAATGAATAATCGTCTGTATTCTTAGGCATTTTTGCACCATCCTTATGCATAACTTTCCATAATGAGATTATAACACAGGCTTTTTCAAATGTCAACGCAGTAATTATACAAACAGCACAACAGTAAACGCCGGATTTTATGCAAATCCGACGTAAACAAGCTTTCCTTATCCGTTTATCCGTTATAAAGCCGTATCATTTGTCATGGGAGTGACATAAAGGGTCCTGTTGTTTGTGAATATGACCATGCCGGGCTTTGCTCCCGAGGGCTTCTTGACATACTTCACGAAGGTATAGTCAACAGGCACCTGCGAGGATGCAGCCGCGCTGCTGTGAAAGGCCGCAAGGCGTGCGGCATACATTACCGTGCTGTCGGGTATCTCTTTGCCCTCTGAGCGTATTATTACGTGAGAGCCCGTGATATCCTTTGTGTGAAGCCATATGTCGCGCTTATCCGCTATGCGGCAGGTGAGCTCGTCGTTCTGTCGGTTGTTTCTGCCCACAAGTATCTCAAAACCGTCGGGAGATGTATACGATCTTGGCTTTGTGGGACGGGATTTCTGCTTCTTAGCCCCCTTGGCGGACCTTATGTACCCCTGTGCGGAGAGCTCGTCACGCAGCTCGTTTATATCATCGGCGTTTTCCGCGCGTGAGAGGGCATCGCGTATGCTGTCGATATACGCAAGCTCCCTGTCG
>CACZPE010000173.1 GCA_902782875.1 uncultured Ruminococcus sp.
AGCACTTCCCCCTACATCGCGGGAAGTGCTTTTTGTATACAATCCGCCGTTAAATCGAAGGTACCGGACCGCGAATATCACCCTCTCCAAGGAATTAATCAACGACCTAACTGCAGGCCTTGCTTTCGGTATATAAAACATGAGGCAAATAAAAGGTACCGAGCTGCAAACTCAGTAGTCTCCGATAGATATATCTGCGAAACCGCTGCCGGTCGCACCGACTGCTAACTTTGCCATAAACATAACATAAAAGTACCGGGCCGCAAATATCACCCTCTCCAAGAAATTCAGCAACGACCTAACTGCAGGCTTTGCCTGCTTGACTTTTTGTAGTAATTGTTGTATACTCGTAGATACGGGCTTTGTATAAAAGCAAATCAGAAGTAATACCCGGGATATGGGGAGACGAAAATCCCTGTCAGATCATGTCACTGCAGACCTGATAACGCAGACCATAACAAATAAACAATACAACAGGAGGACCCGATAATGGAAAGAAAGACAACATTTGGATCAAGCCCCCGCAGCAGAATGAACAGGCTCAGAATGCTCATACTTCCGCTGACAGCAGTACTTCTCGCAGGATGCATGAGAGTCGGAGTGGATGTTGAACTCAGAAGAGACGGCACAGCATCTGTCGTGGCAAGATACGGTATGATGGCCGAGTACGCAAGCGAGGATGATTTCAGGAAGGACGGCCACGAACCGATACACTTCACCGCAGGCGGCGACGACTATATAGGATATGAGGAAAAAGACGAATTCCAGAGCTACGATGAGCTGAACAAGGAGCTCGTATCTCTCTCCGAGGACGGTACATCCCTTTTCAAGACAGCAAACGCATCTATGAAGAAGGGGCTTTTCACCACAAAGTATGTCTTTGATGCGACCTCCGCACCCCTCACCGATGACGGGGAGGATATATCCGCTCTCATTGTCGTGGATTTCTCGCTGCGTATGCCCGGCACCCCGAAAAATGTGGAGGGCGGCGAGATACTCGAGGACGGTTCTGTAAGATTCATATTCATGCCCGATATCGACAATCATTTCCACGCTGAGTCGAGCGAGCTGAATGTGGTAAACGTGCTCATCGCGGTTGCGGTAGTCATAATCGCAGCTATGGCAGCCGGTATTGTCATCTCAAAAAGAAACCGGTATTGATACGCTCATAAAAATACAAGGGTGTGCTTTCCATGCGGAAAGTACACCCTGTTTTTTGCTGCCGTCACAGCATTATGTTATTTTCCATACCCTATCCGCAGTATATCAAAGAAATACTGCCTTACGGGGACATACCAGTGAGTGCAGCCCTCTGCGACAATATAGGTGAGATTTTCACAATCGCCGTCATAGATGAATGTGTCACTGAGTTTTTTCATCGCGTTTATCTGTGCATCAAGCTGGGGATATGCTATATCCTCGCTGCCCGTCGCGGCGAATATGCGGAAATCCTTGGGAGTATAGCCCTTTTCCCTGACGGTATCAGCAAGCTTTGCCGCTGTCTCATCTGCGTGCGTCCTGCCGCCGAGGCGCTCATATACCCAGCAGTCGCCGCTCTCGGGTATGAATGTGGATACATACTCCATTGCCTCAAGGAATATATACCATGTGGTGACGCCGCCCATGGAAAAGCCGCCGAATGCGCGGTGCTCCCTTGATGATATGAGTCCCTGCCTGTCTGTGCTTTCGGCATATGTGCGGTATTTTTTCTCCGCAGCGGGCATGAGATGATCTGTAAACTCCTTCGGGAAAAGCTTCACAAGGCGGTAGGAATTCTCAACGCCCACATCCTCATTCCCGTTGGGATAGAATGTCGGCATAACAAGTATAACAGGCTTTATCTCGCCGTTTTCTATCAGATGGTCCACTGCAGTCTTCAGCTCATTGGGCTCAGCCTCCGTACCCATATAATCAGATGAGTTGTCGCTGCCGCCGTGCATCATATATATGATATCATAGCGCTCACTGCTGTCGTCATATCCGTAGGGCAGATATACCCATGCCTGCTTCTCCTCATCCGCATTGCGGTAATAAAAGTTCTCGAGCCTCCCCTGATGCTCCGCGGGAGTTTTATACTCCTCGGGAATGGGCACATACTCCTTTATGCTCATATCATATCCTCCTTATCTGACCGACACAGCCTCCCGGTATATACCGGGAGGCTTGTCACAATCATTCATTCATGGATTTCTGTCTTATGTAGTTTTGGATCATATTCTGAAGATCGTCGCTGTAGCCTATCTGTGCAAGATCCTGCTTATCGGTATCCTCAAGTATCTTCAGAGCCTGCTCTGCGCTGACCTTTGAGCCGTAGCTGTCCTCCTTGAGAGACATACCGAATTCAGCTGCAGCAGCTGCTACCCTGAGTCTCGGATCAGCCTCGGCAAAGGGAACGTATGCATCGGGTCTGAACTTGTAGGAGAGAGGTATCGACTTATCGGTACCGGGCTCCTTGTATCTTATGGACATTGTGCATATCTCGCTCTTGTTGCCCTTGGACTTCTGATACTTAAGACCCTTTGCAGTAGTCTTTGCGGGGATTATCTCATAGAGTACGGTAACGCTCTGACCTGCGCCGACATCGGCAGCATCCTTTGCGTCATTCTCAAAGTCCTCATTCTCAAGCCTGCGGCTGTCATAGCCTATGAGTCTGTACTTGGACACTACCTCGGGGTTGAACTCGACCTGTATCTTGACATCGTCCGCTACTGTAACGAGAGTGCCGTTCTTGTCCTTGGTCAGCACCTTTTCAGCCTCTGCAAAGGTGTCTATGTAGTAGTAGTTGCCGTTGCCCTCCTTGGCAAGTGCTTCCATCTTGTTGTCCTTGATGTTGCCTGTGCCGAAGCCGAGGATAGTGAGGTATACGCCTGTTTCGCGCTTGGTCTTTATGAACTTCTCAAGCTCATCCTTGTCGGATATGCCCACGTTGAGATCGCCGTCGGTAGCCATAATCACACGGTTGTTGGCGCCCTCGATGAAGTACTCCGATGCTATATCATATGCCATGTTTATGCCGCTCTCGCCGTTGGTGCTGCCCGATGCCTCAAGCAGATCGGTCAGTGCGGTGACGGTATTGACCTGATTGCCCTTTGCACCTGCGAGTACTACTCTTTCCTCGCCGGAGTAGGTAACTATGGATACCGTATCCTGATCGGTGAGATTCTTTGTCAGCTCCTGTATCGAATCCACCACGAGAGGCAGCTTGTCCTCAGAGGACATCGAACCGCTGACATCTATGAGGAATACCAGATTCGAGGAAGGATCCTTCTCCAGCTCCTTTGCCTGTATGCCGATCGACATTAGCTGTGCATCCTTGTTCCACGGGCAGTCGGAAAGCTCGAGGTCTACAGAGAAGGGCTTGTTGCCCTTGGGTGAGGGATAGTTGTAGTCGAAGTAGTTTATCATCTCTTCGATGCGTACCGAATCCGA
>CACZPE010000174.1 GCA_902782875.1 uncultured Ruminococcus sp.
CGTAAAAATCCATTTCCTTCGTTACAGGATAGCACAGCGGTACAGCGACTGTTTTTCCGTCATCGATCGCATATTGTATTATCCTCTTTGTATCGACCTCTATATCAGTTGATACATATGCCAGGATAATACTGTTGTTTTTATACGAATCATCCTGAATAAACCTGTGAAATATACTTTCATCAAGCTTTTCCCTGTAATCCGCCGGCATGGCTTTTCTTTCTTTTCTGCAGATATCACGCATTCTTTTTTTGTATTCGCGGATATCTGACACTTCTATCTTTTCCATATTATGCTCCGGGCAATCTCATCTGCTTTTTCAGCACCACAGAATGCCTTTATAAGCTCATACGAGAATTCGAGAGATGCTCCGGCACCTCTTGCGGTTATTATATTCCCGTCAGTAACAGCTGCAGATTCAAGGATTTCAGCTCCGGTGAGCTTTTCCTCCCATCCGGGATAGCATACGGCTTTATGACCGCCCAGTATCCCAAGGCCGCCGAGAACAGACGGAGCTGCACATATCGCAGCCACGATCAGTCCTTTTTCATTGCAGAAACGGGCAAGCGATGCAACAGTGCTGTTTTCTGTCAGATTTTGTGTTCCTGCTTTGCCTCCGGGCAGTATAACAGCTTCAAGACCGTCCGTAACGGTTTTGCTAATATGAGTATCGCATACAAAACCGATCCCGTGAGACCCTGTGATAATATTATTATCCCTGTCAGAGACTGCAACGGTAACTACATCTTTTCCGGCTCTGCGGAGCATATCTATAGGGGTTATTGCTTCTATCTCCTCAAATCCGTCAGCAAGAAACACATATATCATAACAAATCTCCTTTATCTGAATTTCAGTGTATATTTTTCGATCATAAACGCAGGATGATACGATTGTTTTGCTTTTCTTAATCCTTCAATACCAAGATCCTCTTCACGATTGATATAAAGCAGTTCAGACGCATTCTCCGCGGCAAAATAATTATTTATAGCAGGATAAGCTCCGTCTATCAGTGGCTCTGCTTTTTCGATATGCACTCCGAAAGTATCACTGTTAAGCCGTTCGCCTAATGTAAAGGCTATGACCTTTCCACTCTTTTTCAAAACTCCGCCCTTAAGTCCAAGCTCATGATAGTATCGGAAATATGTATCTATCGCAAACTGCTCGCATACCTGAGAAAAATCGTCATATGCCTTGTTTTTGTTGTATGAGCTGACTGCAAAGGACAGACAGTCATCTATATCATTGTCTGTGAGCTTTGAATATGAGTACTCATCGCCTTTGATTTTCTTCAGATGATTTCTCTTGCTGTGATATTTTCTGCCCGAAAGTGTGATAAGATCAGATGAATTATACACATAATCCCAGTAAGCAGGGTCTGTAGATATCTCATACTGCCCGCTGTAGAGTTCTTCAAACAGAGGGAAATACTCTTTTGAAACAGATGATATCGCAAGCGGCTGTCCGTTTAGCTCACTGTATTTTCTCATTTCTTCAAAAACATTTTTATATGTAAGAGAAGATGTATTCCTGTCTCCTCCCGACGGAAATGTAAAGTATATTCCGTATTTTGAGGACACCGAGATATAAAACTCTCCTGATCTGGTGATATGTGTATCTGCCATTCTCCGCCATGCCATATTATTTGCAAAGCTGTATTCGCAGCCTCTGAAATCCGATCTTGCAAGGCATTCACATATCCATTTTTTATCAGAGATATCTATAGTTCTGAATTCAAGCATTGGTATTTTCCCGGCTGATACAATAAGCAGATACCCTGGGAGCCAATATGTTATAAACTTCATCAGCAGACAGCTCATGCGCATCATCGACAGTGTTTATAACAGTCCATCCGCATTTTTCAGCTGCATATAAAGCGGCTTTCCGGCATCTTTCCATATAGGAAATATTGCTTTCGTGTATATCACGCTTACTGCTGTCCCCGTGATATCTTGACAGAAGTCTTTTCTGAGATACTTCCGACGGGATATCAAGCAGAAAAACTTCATTAGGCCGCGGAAGTCCGAGTTTTCCATACTCATAGTCTTCTGCCCATTCTATAAATGCATCCCACTCATTTTCATTTAGCTTCGGCATCTGATGTATAATATTTGAGCATACATACCTGCTTGCAAGTATTATTCTGCCTGATCTGTATTCATTCTCCCAGTAAAGCTTATAGCTTGCATACCTGTCCGCCGCATAGAATGTGGATGCTGCATATGCGTTCACATCAGCAGCATTTTGGGAAAACTCACCTGACAGATACATTTTTACAAGTGTTGCCGAAGGCTTGTCATAATCAGGAAAGCTTATACCATACAGATCACCGTGATCTGAAAGCAGTCTTTCAAACTGTGTTGTTTTGCCGCTTCCGTCGAGGCCGTCAATAACTATAAGTGAAGGCATTTTATTCTCCCCTTTTCTGCATACATTGTTATTATAACATATCCGAAAGATAAATTCAACATATTCCGATAAAAAAGTGCAGTCTGACGGTACGACCGGCAGCGAGGTCGTTGATTTATTTTATATGAATGGCTGCATTTGCGGCTCGGTACCTTTCGTATGGATGATTTTTTTGCTTATGGAAGGCGAAGCCTGCTGTTATGTCGTTGTTTTTTTCATCATATCCCGTTTATTATGCA
>CACZPE010000175.1 GCA_902782875.1 uncultured Ruminococcus sp.
CCCCATATGGGGAGCTGTGATGATATCAGGTCATATCAGGAAAGGAAGCTGGTATAATCAGAGAAGTCGATATCTCCGCCGGACATCATTTCCTTGGACATTTCGGGAGAGAAGTACATGATAAGTGTCATTTTCTGACCGTTCTCTTCGCCGTATGCAAGTCCTACGATATCGCCGCTCTTGCTGTAGATGTATACAGTCTGGCCGTCTTCGGTCTGAGTGCCGACAAGCTTGTAGCCCTTGCCCTCAAGGTCCTTCTGATAGGAGCTGAGCTTGTTGCCGTTAACGGTATCTGCATAAGCTATGAGCTTTGCATTCTCATCGAATATATAGAGCTCGATGCGTGTCTCATTGCCTGCAATGATGATCATATCAAGATCCATGTAGAGCTCGCTGCCCTGTGCCTTCTTTGCGATAGTGTCATGGGATGTGCCCCACTTTACGGGAGCAGAGGAAGCGGCCTTTGTGGTGGTCTTAGTCTTGACCTCGCCCTTGAGCACGCCGTCAGTGCCGAAATCATAGGTCTTGCCGCCGATCTTTGCCTTGCCTGTTACCATCTTGCCCTTCTTGGCAGAGTTGAAATAATACTTCTTGCCGCCGATCTTGTACCAGCCTGTGAGAGCCTTGCCCTCCTTGTTGAAGTAGTACTTGCCGCCGTCGATCTCCTGCCAGCCTGTGAGCTTTTCGCCTGTGGAATCATCCTTGTAGGAATAGGATGAACCTGACTTTACCCACTCAGCGGATGCGCCTGCGGAAAGTGCGGAAAGGCCTGTCACTGCTATGACAGATGAGAGTGCGATTGCTGCGATCTTCTTTTTCATGATGATTACTCCTTTATGTTCCCCCCGAAACTCCAGGGAGTTTATTCTATCCTGACCAAACGGTTGTCATATATCAGCCGTCAGAGGAAGGATTAGTACTTATCAGCCCATATAATCCGCGAAATCAGACATGCTGAAATCGGGCTTGGCCATCTCTGTAATAGCTTCCTTAGCAAGCTCGGGCGAGAAATAGATGACTGTGGTAGCCTTGGTCTCCTCGTCATCGGTGTATGCCACTGCAACGAGATCATCGCTGCCCTTTACGTAGATATAAGCTGTGCCGTCATCCTCGTCAAAGGTATTGGTGAGCTTATAGCCGCTGTTCTCAAGCTTCTTGTTGAAGGATGCGGTCTGGTCGCCCTCGACGATATCAGCATAGAGTATGAGCTTTGCGTCCTCATCGAACACAGCCATCTGCATAGCCTTCTCATCGCCGCCGAGAACGAGCATTTCAAGGTCGAACACCTTGTCTGCGCCGCCCATGCCCTCTACTACCTTATCATGAGAAGTACCCCATGCATAGGGAACGGCCGATTTGGAAGATGCCGACTTAGTGGTCACTGTACCCTTGAGCACGCCGTCAGTGCCGAAATCATAGGTCTTGCCGCCGATCTTTGCCTTGCCGGTGACCATCTTGCCCTTCTTGGAGCCGTTGAAATAGTAGGTCTTGCCGCCTATCTTGTACCAGCCCTTGAGCGCATTGCCGTCCTTGTTGAAGTAGTACTTTCCGCCGTCGATCTCCTGCCAGCCCTTGAGAGTCTTGCCTGTGGAATCATCCTTGTAGGAATAGGACGTATCAGTCTTTACCCACTCTGCGGATGCGCCTGCGGAAAGTGCCGAAAGGCCTGTTGCTGCGATTACCGAGGAAAGTGCTATTGCTGCGATCTTCTTTTTCATGATGAGTACCTCTTTTCTGTTTGAATTTTATGCCAGTGCTCCCTCGCGGAGCAGAAATTCATTATACCGATATATGGATTATCGCATCCGTTATATCTGACGGATCATCCATATCCATCATGCTCTCGGAATACTCCGGCGAGAAGCATACCGCCATAGTGTAGTCCGATATCTCATCATATAGCACCACTCCGATGCTGTCGGATGATTTCATTATCGACACGCCGTCGCCGCTGTATGCTGTCTTATAGCCGTATCCCTCAATGCCCTTCAGGGCAGTTCTCAGATCATCGCCCTTGTAAAGCATGCCGTAGCATACGATATTGTCGTCCTTGTCGAATACGTATATCCCGGTGAGATTTCCGCTGCTGTCGGTGCAGCGGATCCTGTTCTCATCCCAGTAATAAGATATTCCCTTGCTGTCAAGCATATCCTCTATCCCGTCAGAATCCTTGCCCCAGAAGGATATCCTTGATGTCGTTTCAGACCTGAGCACGCCGCTCGTGCCGAAGTCGTATATCCTGCCGTCAAGCTTTATCCTGCCCGTGCGCATAACGCCGTCATTTCCGAAATAGTAGGTCTTGCCGCTGAGCTTTACCCAGCCTGTACGCATAACACCGTCATTGCCGAAGTAGTACTGCTTTCCGCCTATCTTAGCCCACAGCGTCAGCATCCTGCCCTTTTTCGCGGCGCTGAAATAATATCTGTCGCCGTTTATCTTATTCCAGCCTGTGAGGGCTTTTCCGTCCTTACCGAAATAGTACTTTCCGCCGTCGATCTCCTGCCAGCCTGTGAGCTTTTTGCCGGTAGTATCATCCTTGTAGGAATAGGACGAGCCCGATTTCACCCATTCCGCAGATACATCTGCCGAAAGTGCTGCTGTGCTGCTCAGGGCAATAACAGATGCAAGCAGAGCTGCGGCTGTCTTATGTTTCATATCATCACCACATTAGCTAAGATTGCTGAGAATATCCATAAAGCTTGAGGTATCACCGCTTCTGATATCGCTTGATATGTCAGGTGAGCAGTACATAGCCATGGTAAAGTAATTGCCGTCGCTCAGATATGATGTTGCGAACGCAAGGTTGCCCACCCTGTTCTTGTAGAAGTATACATAGGTAGAGCCTGCGCTCTCCTTGCGGTAATAGGAATATCCCGCTGCCTTTATCTTCGCGCTTGCAGCGTCGATATCGCTGCCGGGCACCATAGTGCCGTATATACCGAGGGCGCCGTCATCATCGAATACATAGTAGACAACGTCCATATTCTCAAAATCGCCTGCGAGTATGGCGGTATTGAGGGTCACATACTCTGTTCCCTTTGCCTCGAGCATTTCCTCTATATCAGCCATGCTGTCGTTCCAGGATACCGTGCCTGTCTTTACGGGAGACTTTGTCTTTACCGTGGATTTGAGCACGCCGTCCGAACCGAAGGTATAGGTCTTGCCGTCGAGCTTTACTGTACCCGTACGCATAGCGCCGTCGTTGCCGAGATAGTAGGTCTTGCCGTCAAGCTTCACCCATCCCGTGCGCAGAACACCGTCAGCGCCGAAATAGTAATGATCATCGCCGATCTTTATCCAGGAAGTGACCATCCTGCCCTTTTTTGAGGCATTGAAGTAATACTTCTCGCCGCCGATCTTATACCAGCCTGTAAGGGCCTTGCCGTCCTTGCCGAAGTAGTACTTTCCGCCGTCTATAGTCTGCCAGCCTGTGAGCTTTTTGCCTGTGGCATCATCCTTGTAGGAATAGGACGAGCCCGACTTCACCCACTCTGCGGAAGCTCCCGCAGACACTGCCGAAAGGCCTGTTGCTGCTATTACCGATGCAAGTGCTATTGCTGTTATCTTCTTTTTCATAGTATACCCCCGATATAAATCAATACATTACAAGTTCTTCCAGACTGCTGTAGTCAAAATCGCCTTCTATGATCTCATGGCTGTATTCAGGAGAAACATAAATAACTACTGTAAAGTCATAGTCGCCGTAGTACCCGCAAAATACGATACTGTTGCTTTTCACAAGCAGATAATACTCATTGCCGTCTTTCTTTTCCGATTCCTGTACCTTATATCCGCGGTCATCAAAAGTCTTTTTAAGTGACTTTACAGAGTTTCCTTCATCTGCGGTCAGATACATCTGCATCCTGTCGTCGTCATCGAAGACATAGCCGTACATTTTCATCTCGTCTTCTTTGCCGAATGCCAGCATACTGCCATCTTCGCCCAGTATATCATAGCCCTTATCCCGGATCTGTTTCTTCAGCGCCTTTTTTGAAGTTCCGAAGGGGATGCCCGACGATGATTTCTTTGCGGTGACCTGTGACTCAAGCACGCCGTCCTCGCCGAAGGTGTATTTCTTTCCGCCTATCTTAACGGTACCCGTTATCATTTTGCCCTTCTTCGACTTGTCAAAATAATACGTTTTACCGTTTATTTTCTTCCATCCGG
>CACZPE010000176.1 GCA_902782875.1 uncultured Ruminococcus sp.
CGGAATGTACTAATACCGCAGAATAAGACCGTTCCGCCCCGCGGAATGGGCGGAATGTACTAATACCGCAGAATAAGACCGTTCCGCCCCGCGGAATGGGTGGCATGTACTAATACCGTCCGAACTATATAAATTCCAAAAGGCTGATACATCGCCGGATGTATCAGCCTTTTTAATTGCTATACTAATTGCTCATTGCTAATTGATTTATGCTCTTACCCATACAGCACTGATACACATATCATGTGCAGGCATCTCGGCAGGGATCGGTTTGTTCCATCCCACGAATATATATCCTTCTTTCCTGGGATCTTCGGGCGGTGTTATGATATCGCCGCATTTTCCTATCATATCATCCACTTCCGTACCGCCGTCGGTGAAGAAAAATATCATATATTCCCTTTCATCCTCTGCCTCGGATAATATTTCCCGGTTTTCGATCCTGTCGGTTACCTCATCGGGTATATTCTGCGCAGATACCGCTGCGGATGCCGATGTTACGAGTACTGCCGCAAGCGCTGCTGCTATTCTGTAGTTTTTCATGGGTATCCTCCTTATCCCTCTTTGATTATTTTACCGAAAGAACCGCAAAAAAGTACACAGATGCGGAGATTTTCCCATAAACGCAGATACTGCTATATGAGAATGCATCACATCCGCATAAAACAAATCAGCGTAGTCGCTGCCGGTCGTACCGGCCGACATAGCTGCGGGCCTTGCCCGCCCGCCCTATTTACATTGGCGGAAAATTGTGGTATAATATCAGAAAAATCATTTGAGAGGTTATTTATGGAACTTACAACTTACAGAGGACATATAAGAAATCACGAAGCGCTCTGCAAGGAGCTCGGCATCGGGGAAGGGCTTTCCCGCGAGGAACGCGAACGCGAGATAATACTCAGAGGCTATGAGAAATGGGGCACTTCCCTGCCCGATCATCTCTACGGTATGTTCGCCTTTGCGATAGAGGACGGACAGAGGACTGTCTGCTTCCGCGACCATTTCGGCACAAAGCCGTTCTACTACTATATCACCGCCGACGGCAGACTGCTTTACGGCACTATGATACGTGATATAACCGATAGTGACGGGTTCGTAAAGGAGCTCAATCTCCCCCTTCTGCAGATATATCTCAGCCTTACCTATCCCGCAGGCGAGGAGACCTTCTTCAAGGGCGTGAAGAAGCTCATGCCCGGGCATTATCTGGTGTATGAGAACGGCAAGGTGTCTGTCACAAGATACTGGACTCCCGAATTCCACCCCGATGAAAGCAGAACTGCCGAACAGTGGGCTGAGGAGATACATACCACCGTGCAGCAGATGATGGCTGAGGTAAAGACCGCGGATGAAACTGCGGAAAGCTTTCTTTCAGGCGGTGTAGATTCGTCGTATGTGCTCGCCATGTCGGATGCAAAGCGCGCAGACTCCTGCGGATATGACGAGGAGCGCTTCGATGAATCCCGCGTTGCAGCAAAGACCGCTGAGATACTCGGCGTTGAACACAGCGTGGCAAAGATAACCCCCGAGCAGTTTTTCGATATAGTTCCCTATGTTATGTACAATATGGAGCAGCCCCTGGGCGATGCCTCCGCAATAGTATTCACCCTCGGCTGCATCGCGGCTGCAAAGCACACAAAGCTGTGCTATTCCGGCGAGGGCGCTGACGAATTCTTCGGCGGATACAATATGTACCGCAACGCAGAGCGCTACGGCGATGAGCTGAAGAACTTCTATGCCGGGAATACCAACATAATGAAAGAGGACGAAAAGAAGCGGATACTTAAGAAGTACTATCCCGATACCCTGCCGATAGACCTGGTAAAGCACATCTATGAAGAGACCGAAGGGCTCGACCCGCTCACAAAGATGTCGGATGTGGATATACAGATATGGCTCGAGGGAGATATCTATCTCAATGTGGACAAGATGAGCACAACGGCAGGCCTTGAGATAAGAATGCCCCTCACCGACCGCCGTGTATTCGATATCGCATCACGTATGCCCTCGCGCTTCAAGGTAACAGAAGAGCAGAACAAGGTCGCATTCCGCATGGCTGCAGCAAAGGTGCTCCCCGATGAGATTGCATTCCGCAAGAAGCTCGGCTTTATCGTACCTGTAAGGCTGTGGCTCGCAGATGAGAGATACAATGCCGATGTGCGCAGACTGCTTTTCTCGGATATGGCTGAAGAGTTCTTCAACACCGATGAACTCAAGTCGATATACAGCGAATATATAAACGGCAATTCCGACCTCTGGAGAAAGATATGGACTGTATATACCTTCCTGGTATGGTATGAGGAATACTTTGTTAAGAGATAAAAGCCTCTACCGATGCCTGTTTAGCCTATACCCCGAAAAAGGAGGAATACCTATGAGCATCGGACAGCTCCCGAAGCTTCCCGATTATGACAACTGTCTTGTAAATCTTGCAAATTCCGTGCTGGATAAATTCGGTGTGCAGACTGCTGCGCCCACACTCCCCCTTGCGGACAGATATCTCTCCGCAGACCGCAGAAATGTAGTGGTGCTTATCCTTGATGCGATGGGTACCTCCATAATCGAAAAGCATCTTGACAAGGACGGATTTTTCCGCAGTCACTTTGCGGGATCCTTTGATTCCGTGTACCCTCCCACCACCGTAGCCGCCACCACATCGCTGATAAGCGGCCTTTATCCCGATGAGCACGGCTGGCTGGGCTGGGATATGTACTATCCGCAGCTGGACAAAAACGTAACGGTGTTTCTGAATACCGATCAGATGACCGAAAAGGAAAACGCCGTTCCCGCAGCGCCCGGCGAATGGGACAGGGATTCCATCGCAGAGTCCGCTCCCGCAGCCGATTATCACGCAGGATATACCTTTACTCCGTACAAATCCGTAATAGATAAGATAAACGATGCGGGAGGACAGGCTTACTACTCCATGCCGTTCATGCCGCCCTTCCCGAAAGACCCGGATGCCATATTTGAGCGCATTGCAGAGCTGTGTAAACAGCCCGGGCGCAAATACATCTATGCCTACTGGAACGAACCCGATACAACTATGCACAAGACGGGCACCGAGAGCAGCGATACCCACGAGATGGTACGCTCGCTGGAGAAAAAGGCGGAGGAATACATATCCCGCCTGTCTGACACACTGTTTATCATAACCGCCGACCACGGACATATGGACAGCAATAACCTGTGTATACTCGACTATCCCGAGATAACGGACTGTCTTGTGCGCCTGCCTTCCATAGAGCCGAGAACACTGAATATGTTCGTAAAGGAAGAGCGCAGAGAGGATTTCCCCGTATTATTCAGAAAAGCATTCGGCGATAAATTCGTACTGCTCACCCGTGAGGAAGTGCTCAGCACAAGGCTTTTCGGCACCGGCAGGGACAGAGACGGCTTTGCGGATATGATAGGCGACTTTGTGGCTGTGGCAGTATCAGACACATCGGTCTTCAACACTCACTATGAAGCACAGATCATGCCCGGCGGACACGCAGGGCTCACTCCCGAGGAATACACCGTGCCGCTTATTGTTATTGACAGGGAATAAGCAGCCGTATACAACAGCAAAGGTATCTTCAGAGCACATGCGCTCTGAAGATACCTTTTTACATCATTAGCCTAAACTATGATCATATCTTCTTTACAGGTACAAGCTCTATGTAACCTCTTGTCCCGATGGGCTCAAGCTGTATCCTCGGATTGCTGTCATCGGGCTTGAATCCCAGCGATGAGAGATCAAACTTCTCCTCAGCCTGCCATATCTGCTGTATGGCCTTGACGTAGTCCTCCTCCTCAAAGGGCTCTCCGCGGAACATGAGGAACGTTCCTTCGGGCAGGTCTATCACCTCAAAGCCCTCAGGCACAGGACCGTCATAGTCCACAGGCACCTCAGCACCCTGTACATATACATTAGCTCTGGGCTTTCTGAGCTTCTCGGGCAGCCACATGCAAACGGGCTCACCGTCAAGAGTGCGTATGCTTGCGAGTATCCCCCATACATCGCAGCCTACCTCCTCGCAGTAGCTCCAGTACTCATCAGCCTTTACGCCGCGCTTGACTATGACCTTTCTTGCAGGCCTTTTCACTTCTGTTACAAATACGGTACTAACCTTGTCCATACTGATCTTCCTTTCACATTCATCTGATTTTACGAGATACGGGAGAAAAAGGGGTATCGGTATAGGAGCTTCGGCATATGCTCCCGGGTTTATCCCGAATTCGGCACGGAAAGCGCGCTGATAACCCTCTGCACTGCCAAAACCCATATCGAGCGCAGTATCAAGGATACTGCATTTCTCATCACGAAGCTTCAGCGCCGACCTGCTGAGCCTGAGCCTGCGTATGTATCTTGCAGGTGTCAGACCCGTGTACTGCTCGAAAAGTCTTCTCGCATACCACGGACTGAACATCGATACCTTCGCAAGATCCGCAGGTGTGATGGTTTCACCGATATGATCCTCGATATACCTCTGCATACTCTGTACTGCCTTTAAGCGATCGTCCATTTTTCTCACCCCGTGATCATATGATATCACAAACCGTATCTTTATCTCCCGATTTTTTTTGCTCAGTTGGGACAATGTCAGATTTATTATATCAGACAGGAAAAATCATGTCAACTTAAAATAGTGTGGAGTTTGGAGAGTTGAGTGTGGAGTTAACCCTTCCACCAATGCCCCCTCGGGCCATTGGTCCCCCTCCTTGCGTAGCAATGAGGACTTCCCTTTCAGGGGAGGTTCATCCCATCCAATTAATATGAATAAGCCTCTTATTAGCTATATTCATATAAATTTAGCTTGATAGATGGCTATATCAAACTAACCAGAACGCCTTTATCTCCCCTGAAAGGGAACTGCCCAACGCAGTAGGCTGGCCGCAACCGAAGGGTGGGAAGGGTACCTGTGCAAATAAAAGTTACCGAGCCGCAAATAAAATCGCCCCCATAAAACAAATCAGCGACCTAACCGCGGGCTTTGCCCGCTTGACAAAGGGGGGACGGTGTGATAAAATCAAGAATGATGTAGATCTCAGTAAAGGAACGATGAAAATGTTTACCGCAAAGACACTTGATTTTCTGACAGAAAACTGTATGCGCGACGATAAGGTATGGTTCAGGGAGAACAAGCCCGTATTTCAGGAATATGTAGCCGCACCGATGAAGGAATTCTCCGATACGCTGTATACATATATAGAAAAGCTCGACAGCAGTCTTGACAAGGTCCATATCTCAAGGATATACAGGGACACACGCTTTCTGCACGGCAGATCGTTTTTCAGGGAGAATATGTGGGTATCCTTCGGCAGGACAAAGGAGCTCTATGAGTCGCTGCCCGCGTTCTACTTCGATATATCCCCGAACGGCATAGAATACGGCTGCGGGTTTTATCAGGCAAAGGCTGAGCATATGATGAACATGAGAGAGCTGATACTCGCAGGCTCACCGCTTTTCTACAGCGCAGCAGAGGCAGTGGAGAACACAGACTTTGAGCTCTACGGCGACAAGTACAAAAAAAGCCGCTGCCCGGTGGACGACGACATAAAGCGTGACTGGTACGACCGCAAGACCATCGGTATATTCACCCATTCCGAGAACTGGGATATGATATTCTCCGACGAACTGCCGCATATCATAGGCAGACAGCTGACAAAAGCCGCACCCGTGTATAATTTCCTTATGGCGGCAACACATACGGTGAAATAAGATCAGTCAATACAGAACACCGTCCGCAGGATCCTGCGGACGGTGATTTTTATATTCTCTTATGCCTTAAGCGCATTGACCTGCTTCTTGAGTGTCTTTGAACGTGAAGCAAGCTGCTGGCACGATGCCGCGGACTGCTCTGCAGTTGCGCTGTTCTCCGCAACAACTCCCGCTATCCTGTCGAGCGCATCGGTGACCTGATCGATCTCCTTGGCCTGACTTGCGGATTCTTCGGATATCTCATTGACAAGCCTGTTCATTTCCTTTGCCTGTCTGGTGATCTTCTCCATGGAATCAGCCACTTCGTTAACAAGTACCGTACCTGTGTCTACAGCCTCTGCGGTGGAGGTTATCAGCAGGCTTGTCTCTCTTGCCGCATCAGCGGATTTTGAAGCAAGGTTCCTGACTTCATCCGCAACGACTGCAAAGCCCTTGCCTGCGCTGCCTGCCCTTGCCGCCTCAACTGCAGCATTGAGGGCGAGTATATTCGTCTGGAATGCAATATTGTCTATGGTCTTGATTATGGAGCTTATCTCCTTGGATTTTTCGGAAATATCCTGCATAGCGGCTGTCAGGCGTGTCATCGCTTCATTCTGATCGACTGCGCTGTTTTCCATGCCCGTTGTCAGCTCGCTTGCCCTGTAGGCGTTGCTGGCGTTTATCTTTGTCTTGGAGAGTACGGATTCTATCCTGCCGCTGAGCTCGTCTATCGCCGCCGCCTGGGTAACGGTACCGTCCGCCAACGTCTGGGAGCCTGCAGCTATCTGCTCAGAGCCTGTGTATACATCCTCCGAGGATCGGTCTATCTCACGCACTATACCCGAGAGACGGCTTCTTATAGTTTCAAGCGAATGCTGTATCTGAACAAAATCGCCTTTGTATTCCTTGTCAGCGCCCTTTGTGAAGTCACCCGCCGCCATGGCGTTGAGCACACGGCTTATGTCGCTTATATATCCCGAGAGGGAGTGCTTCGTTTCCTGCAGCTCGATAGCGAAGCGGCCCACCTCGTTATCGGGCAGTCTGCCCTTGAAATCGGGGACCGAAAGATCGCCCTCGTTCATGCTTTTTGCAAGCTTGCTGACCTCTACTATCGGGCGTACAGCAACACGCCTGAGGAGCATCATCACCGCAAGGAATGCCAGTGGTATCAGTATGATGGCAACTATAAGCGATGCTGCAACCATGAACTGTTTTGCGTTGTTCTTTGCCTTGGTGGTCATGCCCGCAAAGAGAAAGCCAACGTCTTTGCCGTATATATCTACAAGCGGTCTGCATTTGGCCATATATTCGTTATCGCCTATCAGCGCAGTGCCTGTCTCGATCTTGCCTGAGCGTCCGCCGCCCCTGACAGTCTCGCTGTCAATGGAGACTGCGGAATCCTGCGCTATTGCCGAAGAGGATGCGAGTACTTTTGCCTGATTTTCACCTGTCAGCGACATGAGCGCACATTCACAGTCAGTCTGCTGGCAGAGTCTGTTGAGCTCTTCGCTGTCTGTCAGGTCATACCCCATCAGGAGTATCCCTACAGGAACATAGGAGTCGCCCTTTCTGTAGAGTATCGGCGTGATATATACAAGGCTCATCGCCACATTCTTGTCGGTATAATAGCCGGACACCGTCTTGCCGTCAATAGCACCTGATACATCATATGAATCAAGCCTGTAGTTCTCGCTTGCCCACAGCTTGTTTCCCTCGGTATCGGTACACATCATATATATATGCTTATCAAGGTCCGCGGCAAGATACAGCTCATTTAGCGTTGCGACAAAGCCCCTGTTTATCGTGGATGCAGCTCTGCCGTCCATAAGTATGAATGCTGACTTGTTCCTGAGCTCTGCCATATGATCGGTCTGTACCGAATCGAATACATTGAGGCCGACATCGACCATCTTCTTGAATGTCTCATCATTCTGCCTTGCTCCGAAAAATACGGAAATGGTCATAAACACAGCAAGACTCACTGCTATCATAACAGATACTATGATACACATCGAGCGTTCAAGTTTAGTCATCTGTGCCGCCTCCTCTCCGTATTTCTCGTTAATATTGCTGCGCGGCAGCCTGTTTACCGGTCTGTATCAGGGGTATTCGTACTGCCCGTCCTGTAGCCGCCGAGATCGAGCGTTACAGCTGTATACCCGAGTTTCTTAAGATAAATATCGATCTTCTCATGCTCTGCGGCAATACGCTGTATATCCTGTTTATCAGTCTCTATCCTTGCAAGCTTTCCGTGCATACGCACCCGCAGCTGCCTTATGCCCAGAGAGCGTATATACCTCTCCGCGCTGCCTGTCATGGATAGCTTCTCTGCGGTGATCTCCTCGCCCGTGACTATCCTCGTTGCAAGGCACGCAAGGGCGGGCTTATCCCATATACCGAGCGAAAGCTCTTTTGAAAGCTCTCTTATCTCCGCTTTTGAAAGCCCTGCGGCTTTCAGCGGACTTTCTATACCCAGCTCCCTAAGCGCTCTCATTCCCGGGCGGTAATCGCCGTCATCATCGGTATTCGAGCCGTCCGCAACATGGTATATACCATACTTTGCGGCGACTGCCTTTATCTGCTCAAATATCTTTCGTTTGCACAGATAGCACCTGTCGGGAGTATTTGCCGCTATCCTTTCATCCGA
>CACZPE010000177.1 GCA_902782875.1 uncultured Ruminococcus sp.
TCGCCCTTTGCAGCGATGATAAGACATGGGACGGTGCATTCGTCTATATCGTCCGGGTCAAAGGAAAAGCTGCCTTCAAGCACATTGTTAAGGAAATCCCAGTCGGCACGGGAGAGCGCAGGCATCAGTATATCCCTGTATCTGATCCATACATCCTCTGTGAGCATGACATTCATCTGTGTGAAGCTGTCATATTCTTCCCTTGACAGGGAAGAGAGCAGCTTGTCATCCCGCGCCCGTACCCTCAGAGGCTCTGTCCGCCCCTGCTGTACACCGGGTATGATGCACGGGCAAAGCAGTATCAGCTTATTAATATATTCGGGATAATTCCGTATGAAGCCCCTTGCAAGCAGTCCGCCGTAGGACTGTCCCACAAGCATGAACGGCTCCTTTATCACATCCGCTGCAAAGCTGTGCAGCAGAGCAAGTATATCATCGGAATTTCTTATATCGCCGTGTTCCGACCGTCCCATGCCGGGCAGATCGATATA
Organism: uncultured Ruminococcus sp.; assembly: GCA_902782875.1. The sequence goes on from CACZPE010000177.1 coordinate 492, forward strand.
ATAACGCTTGTATCCGCCTGTCTTGGAAAAGACAGGTTCAAATGCAGCCTGCATGACCGTATGGTCGATGCCCCATCCGTGTATGATAAGCACGGGAACGCCGCTGCCGGATGTTTCATAGTTGAGTATTCCGTATCTCATGTATTTTCCTCAAAACAGACAGTCTCGCAATTTTATCGCAAGACTGTCTGTGCTTTTATGATTTGCGCTTTTTATGGCGTATGCCTATCACGATATGATGATCGTCCTGGTTCCTTGTGCGTATCGTTTCAAGAGTACACAGAGTGCCGTTCTGAGCTCGCTTGAAATGCGTGGAAAGTGGCTTGTCTGCACCGATCCACTCGATAAGCTCGCCCTTGCTCAGCAGCTTGCCTATCCTTTCGCGATCCTCAGCTACCACAATGTTCAGAACTACCTCGTCAAGATCTGCAAAGAAATCCTTGCCGCCCGTCGTTATGCGGAACTCGCCCTTGCTGCCGGAATAGAACTGCATATAGTGATCGGTATTGATATCAATGTAGAATATGCGTTCGTATTCACCGGTGAGCGCCTTGGAGATGCTGACATAGTTTCTCTTGTTGTCGGGGATGATATGGGTCTTGGTCTTGTCTTCCTTGATGAAGTGGTCAAACTCTTCCTTGGGGACGGGCTTGGAGAAATAGAAGCCCTGTACAAGATCGCATCCGAGCGCCTTGAGCAGCAGATACTGCTCCTCTGTCTCAACGCCCTCTGCCACTACCGGTACATGCAGATAATCAGCGATATCTATGATAAGCTCTATCATGCGCATATCCTTGTTGTCGCCGAGGGAATTGTGTACGAAGTTCATATCTATCTTGAGTGCATCGATGGGCATATTTGAAAGCATGCCGATAGAAGAATATCCTGCTCCGAAGTTGCCCATCTCTATGCGCAGACCCATGCCCATGCCGCGCAGCTCCTTGGCAGCCGAGAGTATCTGGTCATTCGAGCTGTTGTCGGCAGATTCCGTTATCTCAAGTATGATATCATCATCGTTGAGGGAGTATTCCTTGATTATATCCTTGAATATATCCTTGAGCAGGGGAAGGAGCATATCTATGCGGGAAATATTGACGGATACAGGCACCGAATAGCCGTACTCATCCTTCCAGCGGCGTATCTGTGCAGCAGCCTCGCCCCATACATAGCGGTCGAGACGTGTGATAAGTCCGTTCTCTTCAAACAGGCTGATGAAAGCACCGGGGCTGAGCATGCCAAGCTGCGGATGATCCCAGCGGACGAGCGCCTCTGCACTGTACAGTACAGGCTCATCGCCTCTTATATCGAATTTAGGCTGGAAATAGATCTTGAAGCGCTTCTCTTCGAGAGATGGGATAAACTCGCTGAGTATCTGCTCCCTGAACTGAGCCGCCTTCTTCAGATCTGCGTCGTATATACCGATGGTGTCGGTATAGCTGTTTATCACGGACTGAGCAGCTATCGACGCAAATTCAAAGCGCTGCTCTATGGGTACGTCCTTGCTGACATCAGAGTATACGCCCAGGCACATACGCGCCTTGCCTGCTGTGGACTGATCGCTTTCAAGCCCTGCGGATATATCCGTAAGGAGCTTATTGTAGTTATCGGTATGCGGGCAGTACAGCAGGAATGAATCCTCATCCCTGCGGCATCCGTAACCGCCGAACTTGTCCTGCACATCCTTTACGGAGCTGCCTATCTTCTGCAGTATATCATCGGCATATCTCTTGCCGTAATGCTCCCTGAGCATATGGAAGTTGCTTATCACGGCAACGGCAGCATCCATGTCAGCATCGGGGTACAGCTTGTCGTAAAGTCTGACATAATGCTTGAAGTACGCTATATTGTAAAGGTCTGTGCTGCTGTCACGCTCCGTGATGCGTATAAGCTCTTTGCTGTCGGAGAGCTCGATACATCTCTGCGTCCTCGCATATACCACCGATGCATCGGGGAAGGGCTTGGGTATGATATCTGCCGCTCCGAGCTCAAGGCTCTTCTTCTGTATGTCAGGCTCGGAAGCAAGTGCTATCACGGATATATCCGAAAGCTTGTTCTGTTCCTTCATCAGGCGCAGTATATCGAGCCCCTCATTGCCGTTCATCATAACATCGAGCAGTATGAGTGAGGGGACAAGACCCTCCTCTTTGAGAAGATGCACAGCCTCTACGCCGTTCCTTGCAAATACAAGCTCATAGCTGCTGAGTGCTTTTCTGAGGAAACTGCAGCTCTGTTCATCGCCGTCCACTATAAGCAGTGTTTTCTTCAGACCTGCCCCGGGAGCGGAGTCGGTCTTTTCCGCAGCGTCATTTTCTGCCGTATCGTCCTCATGAGCAGCTTCTTCAACGACCTCGGCTGCTTCGGCTATTTCTTCCGTATTGCTGTCTTCCGTATCGGTTATTTCTGCGGCTGCCTCTGCAGCCTCGGATACAGTTTCCTCCGCAGCTTCGTCGGAAGGCTTTTTCGTCAGCTTGGTAACGAGTTTATCAAGCAGACCCATAATATCACTCCTTATAAGTAAACTGTTATACAGGGGTATGAATGGACAACTCCATAGTTATAATTGTATCAGATTTTGTGCGATTTGTCAATATACGTATGAATAGAATATTACAGCAGATAAATGTACAAGTTGATATCTTCGGATGTAAAATATGACTTTAGTCATATGCAGAAAGTTGCTTTTTTCACTACCGCACAGGGCTATTGCGGTGTATAATAAGTACAATGAAACAGACTGGAGGAAATGATATGAACAGAATGGTATCAAAGGCAGGTGCGGCGACCGTAACGATAACAGTATTTCTGTTTGCGGTGTTCATACTGGCAGATATTTCATTCGCGATGTATCTCGTATGTATGTTCCTGCCGATAGGCTTTATTATGATGACGGCAGGATTTCGGCATGAGGCGGCCGATGACAGGAAAGTGCCCGCTGATACAGGCATGATACTGTCTGCGGTATACGCAACACTGATACTCATAGTTTACTTTGCACAGGACACCACAGTCCGCCTTGAATCCCTGAACGAACAGGCGGTGCAGCTGCTTGACTACAAAAGAGGAGGACTGCTTTTCAACTACGACCTTCTCGGATACGGGCTGATGGCGCTGTCAACGTTCTTTACGGGTCTTGCGCTAAAGCCTGTGACGAAGGCTGACAAATGGCTCAGAGCACTTCTGATGATACACGGAATATTCTTCATATCCTGCTTTTTCATGCCTATGACGGGAATGTTCACTAATATGTCGGCTGAGACAGGAAATGGCGGAGCGATCGCTCTTCTGATCTGGTGCATATACTTTTTGCCTATAGGCATACTTTCATACAGACATTTTTCGGTAAAGGAGAAAACAAAATGAATGATACTGTACTCAAGGTAAATGAACTTACAAAGAAATACGGCAGCAAGACCGTAGTCGATGATCTTTCACTCGAGATAAAACGCGGGGAGATATTCGGACTTCTCGGCCCCAACGGTGCGGGAAAAAGCACTACGATGAATATGATATGCTCGCTCATACAGCCCACCGCAGGTAGCGTGGAGCTTTTCGGCAAGGATGCCGCCGCGAACAGGAAGGAAGTCACAAAGAAGATAGGATATATCCCTCAGGATCTGGCTATACACGGCAATCTCAAGGCATGGGAGAACGCAGAGCTGTTCATATCGCTCTACGGCATAAAGGGTGCCGAGCTGAAAAAGCGCATTGACAGCTCTCTTGAATATGTAGGCCTTCTTGACAGACGGCAGGAATATGCCAAGAACTTCTCGGGCGGCATGAAGAGAAGACTGAATATCGCCTGTGCCATAGGCCATGACCCGGAACTGCTGATATTCGACGAGCCCACCGTAGGCATTGACCCGCAGTCGAGGAACTTCATACTTGAAAAGATAAAGGAGTCCAACGAAAAGGGGGCCACCGTTATCTACACCAGTCACTACATGGAGGAGATAGAGGCCATCTGCACAAGGATCGCCATAATGGACAACGGCAAGATAATCGCCATAGGCACGAGCGAGGAGCTCAAAAAGCTCGTGAGCCATGACCGCGATGATATATCCCTTGAAGAGGTGTTCCTTACTCTCACAGGCAAGACGCTCCGCGATATTACCGAATAGGGGTGATATGATGATAGCATATCTTATCAAAAACAATCTCAAGCTGATGTTCCGCAACAAGTGGACATTTCTGGTGCTGCTCGTTGCACCTTTCCTGACGATAGCGCTGCTGACGAGCGCATTCAGATCGCTGATGAGCGTGTATGAAGCGCCCGACGAATTCAGCGTAGGCTACAGAGAGACCGGCAGTTTCCTTTCCGACAGCATGGACACGGTGAAGGATGCTGGCAGGGATGCCGGCATACTGCTCAGGGAGTACCCCGACGGCGACCCCTCAGAGCTGATGGAAAAGAACGAACTGTCCGCATTCATTGAGTTTGAGGACGGCAAATACACCCTCTACAAGAGCGATGATCACAAGACAGAGGGCGAGATCACCGAATATTTCCTGGGCAGGGTAATGAATGAGAGCGCCAATACCTTGCTCGATATGATATCCCCCGAAGCAGGGCTGAAGTCAGCGCTCCCTGTCACACAGACAAACTTCATGCCTGCCATTGAGTCGAACGACTATTACGGCATAATCTATATCGTGTATTTCGGATGTCTCGGCATCACCTGTGCTGTGGGCGTCCTCAGCAACGAGAAGAAATACAACATCGAGAAAAGATACCGCATATGCTCGCTTTCCTCCGCAGACCTGTATTTCTCAAGACTTATCCCCGCAGTGGCAGTAAGTGCAGCAAGTCTTCTGTTTGAAGCGGTGCTCACAGCGTGTGTATATGATATCCACTGGGGCGTTCCCGTGATGTCAGCATTCATTATGCTGGTAATGATAATTGCAAGCATATCGGTAGGCTTCTTCTTCTACAATCTTACAAAGAACATTGCTGCGACGATCGTAGGCTTTGCGGCTGTGATCTGGATAATGGGATTTTTCGGCGGCTCCTTTGAGAACTATATGTACTCGAGCACTCCCGATACGCTCAAGGCCATATCTCCCATATATCATGTCAACAGAGCACTCGTTGAGCTCTCTTGCATGGGACACAGCAGCTATGTGTCAAGTGCGCTGATATACTGTGCAGTGATAGCTGCAGCAGCATCGGTACTTGCAATAGCGACGGATATGATAAGAAAGAGGTGTACAGCATGACCGCACTTATAAAAAGCACGCTGAAGCTCCTGCTCAGAAACAAAGGATTTATGTTCTTCCTTATAATGACTCCGATAATATCATCTGTCATTTTCGGAATGAAGGTGGATTTCGAGCGTTATAACGATGAGACGTCAGGCAGCGTGATCGAGCTTGAAAGCTGCGAAAACAGGGCAATATATGCAGGCGATAACTATTCATTCATCATAAAGGTGTATGACGGTTCAAACACAGAGCTTTCGGAATATGTCCTCAAAGGGCTTGCCGCAAACGGTATGTTCTCGGTATGCCGTGCCGATGTGAGCGGTATGTCCTATGAGGATATCACCGCTCAGGTGGAAAGGGACGGCTTTGAAGACCGCGCAGGAGCGATACTCTATTTCAAGGACGGCTTTGACGGTGCGGTGATGGAGGACAGGCTGTCCGACGGGCTGCAGGTCTTCATCACATCCGATGATGAGCGCGAGGAGCTTTTCGAGACAGAGCTGACCGATATACTCGGCAAGATATACCGCACAGGTGCTGTATGCGGCGCGGACAGTGCAAAAACGATCGAAGCGCTCGATCAGATGTATGAGAAGTTCCCCGAAAAGAACGTTGTGACTATCGAGAGCGCAGACAAGATATCTCTTACTCATGAACAGAACAACAGCCTCAATATCATGGGCTATGCATTTGCATTCATAACTCTCGGCTTCATGTTCAACGGAGTATTCATTTCAAACACTGTCATTACCGAATCCGACAACAAGGTGTACACAAGAGTGATGCTCTCCGGCACGGGCACCGGCACATATTTTGTATCAAAATTCGTTACAGTAGTGATCACGAGCGTGATACAGACAGGTATACTTGCAGTATGCCTGATGTTCATAAAGGGCTTTGATGTAGGCATCCCGATGCCAACAGTCCTGCTGACGGTGTTTATGCTCGGCATAATAATAAGTACGTTCAGTATGTTGACAGGAACGCTGATAGGTGATATAATGAGTGCAAACGGAACAGCATTTTTGCTCTGGAGCATATCCGCTATGCTGTCGGGAAGCCTGTTCCCCATAGATGAATCCGCTAAATTCCTTAAAATGGTCTCATACCTCACGCCTCAGAAGTGGTTCCTTGACGCAACGGGAAGATTACTTGCGGGTGCAGGCGGAGCATATACCTTGCTCCTGTGTACTACTGCAGCATTTCTCATCATAATACTCAGTATAGGAAGTGTGGGGCTCAAGATAAGGAAGCAGGAGATATGATGATCGAAAGGATCTTCCGATGAACGAACATTTCAGGAACAACTACTTCACAGCGGTGCGCACAGGCATCCTGCTGCTGATGGTCGCCTATACGGTACTGTCCTGTTCTGCTGCAACAGGAGCATCTCCACGGGTGCTCCTGCTGCTTGCGTTATATACAGGGGCACTGTCGGTAAAGGAGCTTTTCCCGGAGAGCAAAAAGGTTTTCTTCTTTGCGGCGGCGGCTCTTTTTATGACGGGAGTATTCAGCGTACTGGGCTTTGGCGCTATGCTGCTCGCAGTGTTCTATGCCTATGAACTGCTTTCGGTATTCAGGCCGAAGATGCGCTGGTACGGTGCACCTCTGCTGATAACGCTGATACATATCGACGAGAATGTATATTTCGATCTGGTGATATCGTTGCTGCTGTGCGTGATATACATCCAGCATGACCATGTGGTGGAGGATTACAGCCGTCAGAGCAGGCTCGATACCATCGCGGAGCAGTCGATGAAGCATGAGATGAAGGCGGAGATGCAGAAAAATCTGCTCATTGCGGAGAATCAGCTGCTCGAGGAGCGTACACAGCTTTCACAGACCCTGCACGATAAGCTGGGGCATAACATAAACGGGTCTGTATACCAGCTTGAAGCTGTAAAGGTGCTCATGGAGAAGGATCCGGAAAAGGCGCGCGCGATGATACAGGCGGTCATAGATCAGCTCAGGACGGGAATGGACGAGATACGGGAGATACTCAGGAAGAAGCGCCCGGAAAGACACAAGCTCGCATTGTCGCAGCTTGAAAAGCTGTGTGAGAACTGCCGTGAAAAGGGGATAGAGACAGAGCTTATCACAGAGGGTGAGCTTTCTGCGATCCCGGACAGGTATCTTGAACTGATACTTGACAACTGCTATGAGGCGGTCACGAATTCGCTCAAATACTCTAAATGCACTAAGATCACCATAAATATCCATGTCATGAACAAGGTGATACGATGCAGCGTATCCGACAACGGCATAGGCTGCCATGACATGACCGATGGTATGGGGATATCGGGTATGCGCCGCAGGACAAGACAGGCAAACGGCATACTTGAGATAGAATCGGATTTTGGCTTTACAGTGAATATGCTGCTGCCGCTGCAGGAGGGATAGTATGGATAGGATAAAGGTCATCATCGCCGATGACAGCGATTTTGTCAGGGACGGGATGAAGATAATACTCGAAGTGGATGATGCGTTTGAGGTCATAGGCTGTGCTGCCAACGGAAAGGAAGCCTGCAGTATTGCGGAAAGCACGCCTGCAGACGTAGTGCTGATGGATATACAGATGCCTGTGATGGATGGCATAGAAGCCACAAAATACATAGTTGACCACGATCTCGGCAAGGTGCTGATACTGACCACCTTTGCCGAGGATGAGCTTGTGCAGGCGGCGCTTAAAAACGGCGCAAAGGGGTATCTGATAAA
>CACZPE010000178.1 GCA_902782875.1 uncultured Ruminococcus sp.
CGAACATCTGTGAGTAGTTCGTGTTATAAGGTCCTACGAACTTCGACAGGGATACGGGCAGTGTCTTCTTGTTGTCGTCGGATATGAATACCATCGCAAGAAGAAGCTCATTCCAGTTGCCTATGAAGGTCATAAGACCGGTAACGAAAAGACCCGTTTTGCCGAGAGGCAGGCATATCGTGAAGAATATCTCGAAGATGTTCGCGCCCTCCATGCACGCACACTCGATAAGCTCATTAGGCATACTCTCAAAGAAGCCTGTCATGATGAATATCGTTATCGGCAGAGCAAATGTGAGATAGGGGAGTATAAGTCCTGCAAGATTGTTTGAAAGACCGAGCTTTGCAAATCTTGTGAAAAGGGGGATGAGCACGCAGTGAACAGGTATCATCATACCTGTGAGGAAATAGGTCATTGCGAGCTTGGAGCCCTTCCAGCGCATACGTCCTATACCGAATGCCGCCATAGAGCCGATTATCATGCTGAATGCCAGCGTGATAACGCAGACTATGAAGGAGTTGAGGGTCGCTATGCCCAGCTTACCGGCAGTCCACGCGAAGGAGTAGTTGTCAAACGTGATATCCTGCGGCAGTGCAAAAGGAGCGGAGAATATCTCTCTGTTCGTCTTGAACGATACATTGAATACCCAGAGCAGGGGAGCAATATATATGATCGCTATAGCTACAAGGAATACATATATAAGTATCTGCACAGGTGTGAGCTTTTTCTTTGCGGGGGCTACCAGTTCTGCCTTTACCGCATTAGGTGAAGAATTCATTCTGTGCCCTCCTTACATCTCATAGGGTTCGGTCTTTACGACCTTGTTGATGAACAGTGTTACCAGCAGGCACATTACCAGGAGAAGAACGCCTATTGCACTTGCATAGCCGTACTTGAAGTACTTGAAGCCCTGCTGATAGAGGTGAGTTGCGAGGACCTCCGTTCTGTGGTTAGGTCCGCCTTCTGTCATGTTGAAGATAAGGTCGAAGAACTTCAGGGAGCCTATCGCGTTGAGCGACATAGCTGTAGCTACCATCGGTCTTATCAGCGGAAGTGTGATGTATCTGAATGTCATAGGCTTTGTGCAGCCGTCGATATAACTTGCTTCCATAAGTGATTTGCTTATACCGGAGATCTGTGCCATATACAGCATCATTGACTGACCGACGTACTGCCACAGAGCAACGAAAGCGATTACCCACATGGGGAGTATTATGAATCCCTTTGTGTCCATCAGCCAGAGAGGAGGTTCCTCCATGCCCCATTTTTCAAGGAGCTGGTTGATGCCGAGCTTGGGGCTGAATATGAACATCCACAGCAGACCGAGAGCTGCCGAGGAAAGTACGCAGGGGAGATAGATAATGTTCTTGAAAAGATTGCGTCCCTTTTCTATATTTGTCAGCAGTGCTGCGTAGAAAAGGCCTACAAGAAGCTGGGATATGCATGAAAATACGAGGAAGAACAGGGAGTTCTTCAGCGCAAAGCCGAGCGTCTTGTCATGCAGCAGGGTCTTGTAATTATCAAGTCCGATGAATACAGGGGCCGTTATACCTTTATACTCACAGAAGGAATAATATACCGACTGGCATATCGGTATAAAAAGCACCAGAGTGAACAGTAAAAATGCAGGAAGCATGAAAACAGCGATCGCTGCTTTGTTCCTAAGCAGTTTGTCCAATCCTGATCAGCTCCTTTCCGTTAAATTCAAGTGAAAAAAGTGTAAAAATATCGGGGCGCAGGGTGCGCCCCGTTGGAAAAGACAATGATTACTTTCTGCAGTTGTCCTTGTAATACTGCTCCATATCCTTTGCAGCATCAGCAGGTGTCATATCACCGAGGAATACAGATACCATTGTATCATCGAAGTGAGAACCTGTCTCAGTTGTAGGCATAGACTCGTTATAGAAGCCGAATGTACCCTTTGCGTTGCCGAATACGTCCATAACGTAACCGAGCTGCTTGGGAGCTGCTGATTCGTCATACTCAACCTTTGTTACAGGTATCTTACCACCCTTTTCAGCGGTGTACTTCTGAGCGGTATCATCAGTGAAGTACTTGATGAGAGCTGCGGAAGCATCGGGATACTTGGTAGTAGAGCTCATGCAGAGGGAGTCAGACTTAGCTATTACTCTGGAAACGCCGGGGAATGCGAACACGCCGCACTTAGCCTCGAAGTCAGGGTTTGCACCGTTGATCTGACCGATTGCCCAGGAGCCCTGGATAAGCATTGCTGCTTCTTCGTTGTAGAAGTTAGCGGTAGCAACATCGTTTGTGTCACCTGCAGCAGTTC
>CACZPE010000179.1 GCA_902782875.1 uncultured Ruminococcus sp.
TATGCTCGGTGATATGGGAGCGCAGGTGCATGCATCCACGTTCCATTCTGCCTGTGTCAGGATACTCAGACGCGAAATATCTGCTCTCGGCTATACGAGTGCATTCACAATATATGATACCGATGATACCAAGAAGCTTATAAAGGCGTGTATAGAGGCATGCGGGCTTGATGCAAAGGCGTTCCCGGTGTCTATGGTGATGGGAAAGATATCCTCCGCCAAGGACAAGCTTACTGATTGCGACGAATACGCCTCGGACGCTGGATATGATTATCTGGATATGTCTGTGGCAAAGGTCTATACTGAATATCAGAACAGACTCAGAGCAGCAAATGCCCTTGACTTTGACGATATAATCATGCTGACCGTGCGCCTTTTTGAAGATCATCCCGATGTGCTCGATCATTACAGGAATCTGTATAAATATATCATGGTCGATGAGTATCAGGATACAAACTATGCTCAGTATATACTGATATCACTGCTTGCATCAAAATACGGCAATCTGTGCGTTGTTGGAGATGACGATCAGTCGATATACAAATTCAGAGGCGCTACTATAGAGAATATACTATCGTTTGAAGATCAGTTCAGCGGCTGCAAAACAATAAGACTCGAACAGAACTACCGTTCTACGCAGAATATACTCAATGCAGCCAATTCCGTTATCAGAAACAATAGGGGCAGAAAGGAAAAAACTCTCTGGACTGAACACGGAGAGGGCGAAAAGATCGTAATATACAAGAGCGACAGCGAAAAAGGCGAGGCTGATTTTGTCGCAAAGACAATAAAAAGTCTGATAAGAGACGGATTTGACTACAATGACTTTGCTGTACTCTATCGTATGAATGCACAGTCGAATATGGTGGAACGTGCATTTACATCAGCTGTGATACCGTATAGAGTGATCGGCGGATTAAGGTTCTACGACCGCAAGGAGATAAAGGATATTATAGCGTATCTGTCGGTCATAAACAATCCCAGAGACAGTATACGTTTCAGACGAATAATAAATGAACCCAGAAGAAATATCGGTGACAGTACCATTTCCAAGATTGAGGAGATAGCTGTAAATCTGGGTATGACTCCGCTTGAGGTCATGGAGCAGTCAGAGGATCTTGCGCCTTTGCATTCAAAGGCGAAAACTCTCAGAAAAGCGGCTGATATGTTTGCCGGACTGAAAGAAGCCGCAGATACAACAACGCCTGATAAGCTCATAGATATCGTGATGGAAAAGACAGGATATCTTGATATGCTCGGAGCTGAAGGAGAGGACGGTATACCGAGGCTTGAAAACATCAATGAGCTCAAATCAAATATAGTATCATATATGGAGCGTATGAATGAAGAGGGGGAAGAACCGAGCCTTTCGGGTTTCCTTGAAGAAGCGGCACTTTATACCGATGCAGATAAAGCTGATGACGGAGAAGCTGCCGTAAGTATGATGACGGTACACTCCGCAAAGGGACTTGAATTCCCGGTAGTGTTCCTGGTCGGCGCAGAGGAGGGGATATTCCCGTCGGAACGTTCCAGGGCAGATGCAGAGCAGCTTGAGGAAGAACGCAGACTTGCCTATGTTGCGATAACAAGAGCAAAGGACAGGCTGTATATCACTCACTCGGTCCAGAGACTTCTTTTCGGTATGACACAGTATAACCGCAGATCGAGATTTGTAAAAGAAATAGATCCCGACTGCTGTGATGAACAAAGCGGTACGGGATGGAATAATGCTCCTGTTTCTGCCAATACGTCCGGCAATTATCTCAGAAAACAGCTGAACAGACCGTCAGCTTCTCCGGCAACTGTCGATCTCAGTGTTGGAGAAAGGGTGATACACCCGAAATTCGGAGCGGGAACGGTCATATCCGCTAAACCGATGGCGGGGGACAGTCTTGTTGAGATAGCCTTTGACACAGCAGGAACCAGAAAGCTTATGGCTCGTTATGCAAGAATGACGAAGGAGTGAAAATATGATTTTATCAGATGCGACGATAAGAAAAATGATAGAAAGCGGGGAGCTGACAGTTTCTCCTCTTGAAGACGGACACATACAGCCCGCAAGTGTAGATATAAGACTGGGAGATACTTTCGGCATAATAGAGGATTCATCAGCTGGTATAGTTGATCTTGACA
>CACZPE010000180.1 GCA_902782875.1 uncultured Ruminococcus sp.
GAAGCCCATTTCCATGGCGGCGTTGAGAGTTACGGTAAGCTCGGTGGGGTGATGGCCGTAGTCGTCGCATACTGTGATGCCGTTTACCTCGCCGTATTTGTCAAATCTGCGCTTAGCCCCCCTGAAGGAGTCAAGACCTGCAGCGATCTCTTCTGCCGATGCTCCCGACATATATGCTGCAGCGGTTGCACCCACGGCGTTGAGTACATTGTGTATACCGGGGATATTGAGCCTTGCATGGGTGAAGAATTCGCCCTTGTGATATATGTCAAACTCGGTCAGAAGTCCGTTTTTATGCTCCACATTGTCGGCATACCATTCGTTTTCGTGTGAATAGCCGAAAGTGACTGCGGGAACGGATATCTGCGATACCGCCTTCATGGTATTTGCATCATCGCCGTTAGCTATGATCTTCTTGGCCATATTTCCGAATCTTACGAAGGATGCTATAACATTGTCGAGGGTGCCGAAATAATCGAGATGGTCTGCGTCGATATTGTTTATCAGCGCAATATCGGGATAGAGCTTCAGAAAATGGTCGGAGAACTCGCAGGCTTCACATACCATTGTGTCCGAAGTGCCGATGCATCCGCTTCCGCCGATTATGGGAAGCTTTCCGCCGATATATGCGGTTATATCCTTTCCCGACTGCTTGAGTATCTGTGTGATCATGGATGTGACGGTGGTCTTGCCGTGAGTACCGCTTACACATACCGCATTGTCGAACCATGATGTGACGATGCCGAGAAGCTCAGCTCTTTCAAGCATAGGCACGCCGCTTTCCTTTGAAGCGATGAGCTCGGGATTGTCTGCCATAATGGCGGAGGTGTATACGATAAGGTCAGCACCTTTGATATTCTCTGCTCTCTGGCCGATATGCACCTCTATGCCCATGCTGCGCACGGCTTCCACCGTTTCGGTCTGGTTATTGTCAGAGCCTGTTACAAAATAGCCCTTGGAATGGAGCATCTGAGCGAGCGGATACATGCCGCTGCCGCCGATGCCTATCATATGTATATGCTTTTTACCTTCAAGGATATCCATCAGTTATCACCTTTCTCACTGTCAAGGATCAGCTTTGTCCTGAGTACAGCTATCTGAGTCTTTGCATCGGGGAGCTCCCCGTTCATTACCATACGTACCGCTTCATCAAGAGGGATCTTTATCACATCGAGAAATTCTCCCTCGTCAAGGTGCGATTTGCCGAAAACAAGATCACGCGCAAGATACATATGTATCTTTTCGGTGAGATATGCCACGGAAGGGTAGCATACCCCGAGATAATCAAATCTTCCGCAGGATGCGCCTGTTTCCTCCGAAAGCTCTCTCAGTGCTGCGCTGCGGTGGTCTTCGCCCGGCTCGAGCTTGCCGGCGGGTATCTCTGTCAGTGGACCGCCGAAGGCATATCTGAACTGCTTTACCATAATGATCTCATTATCATCGGTAAGCGGTACTACACACACGCCTCCCGAGTGTATAACAAGCTCTCTGCCGACTACAGTGCCGTTGTCGAGCTGTGCCTTGTCCTTTCTTACAGTGACTATGCGTCCTTCAAAGACGGTTTCCTTTTCAATGGTCGTTTCGTTCTGATACATGGGAAAAGCTCCTTCAGGCAAGCAGTACGAAATGTGCGAACGGATAAAGCACGGCGAGGAATATGAGATTTATCCCCGTGAAGCAGAGTATGTATTTCTTTGTGTCCGCATTTTCGGATGCCGCATATATTTTAAGTGAGATAAGACTTGCGAGGGAGGATATCAGCGTGCCGAGAGAGGCAATGTTGGTGCCGATGAGTATCGCACGGTAGTTGTCGGAGAATTCCGACAGCATGACAGTAGCGGGTACATTGGTTATTACCTGGCTGAGTATCACCGTAGCCGCAAGCTCATGGCCTGTTATCAGCTGGCGTATCGCCTGTGATATTTCGGGTATATTCCTGATATTGCCTGTGAATATGAAAATAAATGCGAATGTAAGAAGAAGTCCGTAGTCAATCTTTTTATAGAGATACGGCTCTGTGATGGCTATTACCACACATACGGAAGCAAATGCGGTTATGGAGTCAAGCAGATCGAATACCGCAAGCAGGCACAGCACGAAAAGTATGGCATAGAGCACAAGAAAGCGCTTGTTCTCTATAATAGTCTTCTTTTCCATACTTATGCTTATCTTATCGGGCTTTACAAAAATACAGCAGATAAGCAGCATCACAAGACTTATCCCGACTACAGGGCCTGTGAGCGAGAGAAATCTTATGATATCCATGGATGACTTTGTGAATATATACAGGTTGTTCGGGTTGCCTACAGGGGTAAAGGCGCCGCCCATATTTGCAGCGACCGTCTCAAGTGCTATCACGAATATGGGTGAATGCTTTGTCTGTCTGTATACCATAACGGTAAACGGCACAAAGGTGATGAGAGCCACATCGTTTGTTACAAGCATCGACAGGAAGAATACCGTCAGCACCAGACAGAATGTCAGTCTGCGCATATTCCCCGAGAAGCGTATAAGCATCTCGGCCAGTCTGTCAAATACCTTGTTGTGGGTAAATCCCGCAACTACCGCCATCAGTCCGAAAAGAACGGAGAGCATATCCGTATCTATATATTTCAGATAGTCCGTCACAGGCACGAACAGCATTGACACAGCGGCCGCTGCAAATGAGATGAGAACGACCGCATTCTTTTTTATATATGATCTTATATTGTTCATTTTACCTCATTCTTTACAGGGGCAGCTGTTTTGTCATTCACGGAAGATTGCGTCAAAGGCTTCAGAGGCACTGCTGCCCCCGCATACCGCCTTTATGGCGGGAGTAAATCTGTTGAGCGTGAAGCAGGGGAGATATACGCTCTCCCTTACGGTACCTGCGGATACATCGGCGTATGATGCGGAATATCGGCAGCAGATGCGTCCGTTTTCATCAAGGCTCATGCACCCGAAGGGGGAGTTGTAGTTTATCAGATTCAGCAGCTTCAGAAGCTCTGTCTGTATAGCATCCTGATCGGTGTCTGCGGGCAGATATGCATCAAGGGTATAGTATTCACTGTAGAAGTGTATGAACATATCAGCCTTTTCGTATATATTGTTAAGGGGAGCGCAGACATATATCTCATCTGCTCCCGGGCTTATCTGCGGAGAGAATTCCAGCTCGGCGAAAAGTCTCACCATCTCATCGAATATCGTTTTTGATTCCATATCTGCACCTACTGTAATGTGATCTGAAGTATATCTACGGGGAAATCCTCGCCCTCAAGCGATTCAAGATAGGTCCTTACTTCTCTCGGGTCGCCGCCTGCAAGCTCGATGGCCGCCTTGTTGCTCGGCACATCCACATATGCCTGGGTCACTTCGAATTTATCCGAAAGCAGCCTCTTTGCGTCGTTTGCTATGCCCTGGAGCTCGTTGAAGGAGTGGTTCACCTTTTTGTATGTTATACAGGTGTAATCACCGAGGAGCCCGGTATAGAAATCAGAGGGCTCATCGGTGGTGAGGCATACGTAAAGCTTGCCGAAATAGCTGTATACTCCCGCGTAGTCATCGGGAGCGGTCTGGCCGCCCTCGGCATTGGTAAAGGATGCATCAAGACGTGCATATGCATTTTCGGGCGTGTCCTCGAATTCTGGGAGTACGGGTACATATTCCGTAGTAGTTTCGGTAGTCGTCTCTGATGTCGTTTCGCTCACTGTCGTTACAGTCGTTGTCGTTTCCACTGCGGTCGTCTGGGATGATTCCGGCACGGGCAGTGTATCAGCAGGCTGCGTACCGCCTGCACAGCCGCACAGAAGTATAGCTAATGCGGCAATGATAGTTTTCTTCATAAATTTTCCACACTTTCTCACGCTGACATCTGTCAGCAATACCTTTTTATTATACCATAGAGCAGGTTTCAAGTCAATAGACTTGACAAAAATGACCCGGTATGATATAATAAAATGTCACTATATGGCTGTTTGTACGATATGTACAGTTTAACGGCAAAGGAGCAGTTTATGTTTGTTGATAAGGCAGTGATAAAGATAAAGGCAGGCGACGGCGGCGACGGAGCGGTATCATTCCACCGTGAGAAATATGTTGCTGCAGGCGGTCCTGACGGCGGTGACGGCGGCAAAGGCGGAGATATAGTATTTGCTGCGGACGACAGCCTTTCCACTCTGATAGATTTCCGTTATAAGCGCAAATACTTTGCTGAAAAGGGACAGAACGGCAGCGGCAACAACTGTACCGGCAGAAACGCTCCCGATCTTGTAATAAAGGTGCCCAGAGGTACTGTGGTAAGAGAGCGCGAAAGCGGCAGGATAATGGCTGATATCTCGGGTGATGAGCCCGTAGTGCTCGCAAAGGGCGGCAAGGGCGGCAAGGGAAATGCCCGTTTTGCCACTCCCACAAGGCAGATACCGAGGTTTTCCAAGCCGGGCTTTGTCGGCGAGGAATACGAGGTTACCCTTGAGCTCAAGCTCCTTGCGGATGTGGGACTTGTAGGCTTCCCCAATGTGGGCAAGTCAACGCTCATATCGGTTGTGTCTGCTGCAAAGCCCAAGATAGCGAATTATCACTTCACAACGCTTACTCCCGTACTCGGTGTGGTAAGGGTCGATGAGGGACGCTCATTCGTTATGGCCGATATCCCCGGACTTATAGAGGGTGCGGCTGACGGCGTGGGCCTCGGGCATGAGTTTCTCAGACACGTTGACAGATGCAGACTGATAATACACGTTGTCGATGTATCAGGCAGTGAGGGCAGAGACCCCAAGGAAGACTTTGAGATAATCAACAGGGAGCTCTCAAACTTCTCCGAGGAGCTTGCGGTAAGACCGCAGATAGTATGCGCAAACAAGTGTGATATGGCTACCGAGGAGCAGATAGAGGATTTCCGTGCGTTTGTCATAGAGAAGGGATATCAGTTCTGTCAGATATCCGCCGCTACAACACAGGGCACGAAGGAGCTTGTGAATATCGTCTCCGAGAAGCTTTCCGAGCTTCCTCCGATAAAGAGATATGAGCCCGAGCCTCTTCTGAAAAGCTATGACGAGAATGCAGGCAGCGGTCAGCCCTTTGAAGTCACCAGGGGCGATGACGGTGTATTCTATGTTGAAGCTCCCTGGCTTGAGCATATCATACGCACCGTTGATATGGATGACTATATGTCACTCCAGTATTTCCAGAGAGTACTGCGCACATCGGGCATCATAGCAAAGCTTGAGGAGATGGGCGTAGACGAGGGCGACACAGTCAATATCTTCGGCTTTGAGTTTGACTTTGTATTCTGATCGGA
>CACZPE010000181.1 GCA_902782875.1 uncultured Ruminococcus sp.
AGCTGTGAATCGCCGCGGTCGATGATCATCTCGATATCGCCCTGCTCACCTGTGCCGTATATCACATTGCCGTCCGCAAAAAAATGCTTTGCGCAGGCTACGAGCCCGCCGTCCACAAGCCCCTTTGTGTAGGCTGTGCTGAGCCTTGTTATCGTCTCAAGGTCTGAGCCGTAGGATTCATACGTCCTTCCCCAGCGCGGATCAACCGACTGGGCAACACAGGGCGAGAAGTTCCAGAGCATATGGCACATCTTTGCCTCGTCTGCAGTGATGAGCCCTACCTGATAGGCAAGCTCCTCGTCGTTGGCTGCCCCCTGTCCGATGTTATGCGGAAAGTATACGGCGTTCTTGCAGTAGTTGACGCCGTGTACGTCATCCTGTCCGTAGATATAGGGTATCCCCGCTTCTGACGTGATGGCCGCCTTCTGAAAGCCGTCCACAGTCTTCCTCCACTTGGCGGCATCGACACATTCCGTAGTCGACAGTATGCTGCCGTAGTCATTTTTCTTCATTGTTTTTTCCGATACATTATAGACCGCGGGCTGTACCATCTGTGAGGCCTTCTGCTCAAGGGTCATAGCTGCGACTATCTCCTCCGCAGACATGGAGGCATAATCCTGATACTTTGTTACTTCTGTTATTTCTGATGTCTTTTCTGAGCAGGCTGTCACAGATGCCAGCATAGAAAGTGAGATAAATAATGCTGTTGCTTTTTTCATTTTGTTCTCCTTTTGATGTTATTATACTTTGCTGTTAGAGCATATTTTTCTCTGCACCACATATTATAGCAGATTTTTTATTATCAATCAACAGTTTTTTCTCGCAAAATCCGTCTGACCGCATATCACTTCCCCTGAAGATGTACATGGTCAAATATCGAATCCACAGACTGACTGATAACAACATAACCCCTGACACAATGTCAGGGGTTGTCTGTTTTCTGTATACGGCGCGAAAATTCCCGCCGTTGTTTACATACAGAAGGATTTCATCTTTTCAAATTAGTCCTGCTTTTTCAAACAGATAATCCTTCACTCTGCTGTCACAGAGCTGTCCGATATATTCTTGGTTCTCCTTCCTATAGTAAACCGAAGCTTTTTTATATTGTCCGGTCCCATATCAATGCTCATCCCTTTTTCGCAGCACAAACATTAAAACTGCATACTGAATATCTTCATATTTTCAGTATATCAGCCAGTTGGTGTACTGAAATGTGCATATGGTTCAAGCGTTCCCGCTGATATATTGCCGCTTTCATACTCTTTAATGTCAATACGATATACTACTGCCTTTTCACCATAGCTGGGATATTGATACAAACGTACAAAGTTTTCTGTGAGCCCGGGATCAGATATGTCTGTATGCCCACAAGTTCCTATACCCGTCATCTCATAAGCTCCGGGTACTTCGACTTCCATCAGTTCACACCACCTGTCAAGAAGTTCTTTATCCTCTGGTGATGCCTCAAAGGATTCATACTTATCTTTCTTATCAAATCTAATAACACACTTTGGTGTCATAACGTGCTTTTTCTGATCATAATTATAGCATATCTTGAGATACATATCCTGTACAGGCACTCCATATCTGTCTGAATAATAATACAGTCTATCCATTACATCAAGAGAAAGATCTGTAAGTGCCTCACGATGTTCTTCTGTAAAGGCCGACATCTCGTCATACATAATCTTTTCTATTTTTCTGTCATTTGCACTTTGCCGACCAAGTACAAGAGCCCAGCCGCCATAAACAAACACGATTGGAACTATAATTATTATGCAGATGATAAGGATCACTGCACCAACTAGCCGATTTGAATGCTGTTTTTGGAAATAACCTCCGGCCTTGATCTTTTCTGTGATTTCAGGTATTCTTTCTTCATTATCAGGCATTGTCACACCCCCTGTATCATAGGACTTCATTGCTTACAAAGATTCATATTGATTCGACGGATTTTCAGCTGCGGTCTGTATACTCCTATGCTGTAAGTATATCAGTCGTTGTGTTACTTGCTCTTTTCTTTTGAGCGCTTATCGTTTATGATATTCATTTCCTTATCGTATGTTAATGTTACGCTGACATTGTTTTCATCAGCCCGCTACACACACGCATTCCTTTAATTTCTGCTATCATAGGGCAGAAAGTACGATACACATTTTTTATTCATTATATACCTCACACATCAAATTGTCAATAGATCTTTGACGTGACCGACAACGGCAGACAGATAGAGTATATACCTTTATCAGAGACAAGCTACGGTGAGCCCGATGCCCTTTTTGTTGACTTATCGGTGCTTTTGGTGTATAATTAACCCTGAAGATAAATAGGGGGGACATACAATGGAAAGACAGTACTTATTTACCGAAAGGGCTCATCTGATGTGCCCGGATATGACTTTCGGAATAGCGGCTTCGGTCTGTGCCGGATTTGATCCTGCCAAGGTCACGGAGTGTGCAGAGAAGCTGTCTCTTGCACATCCTTTTCTGAGGGCAGTTATAGGTCACGAGGAAAAGACCAACGCTTTTTTCTATGATGTGGGAGATACTTCAAAAACTGAGGTCATCATAAAAGACGGTGAAATATCGGGGCTCGGTTCGGATGAGATAATTTCCGAATACGAGAGAATGACTTCTTCTGACCGCGATATCACAAAAGAGGGGCTTCTGAAGATAGCCGTATGGAAAAGCGGCGCAGGCACTGTTTTTCTGCTGGTGTTCCATCACCTGCTGGCTGACGGCAGAGGAGCGCTGTCTCTCATGCAGGAGCTTGCTGATCACTACGTCAGGGGCGTCGCACCTGCGTATG
>CACZPE010000182.1 GCA_902782875.1 uncultured Ruminococcus sp.
CTTTATGAGCTATACCCATAATAACGCCGTCATCGGTCTGAGCGGTAACAGTCAGTGCATCAGGAAGAGTCTCTGCTTCAACGATGAGAGAATGATATCTTGCGGCCTTGATGCGTGAGGGGAGTCCTGCAAACACAGGGCATTCGTTGTCTATGCTTATTACAGACTGTATGCCGTGCATGGGAGCCTTTCCTCTGATAATATGTCCTCCGAACACTTCGCCTATTGCCTGGTGTCCGAGGCATATGCCGAATATGGGGATCCTGCCTGTGAAATGACGTATAACCTCTTCGGATATTCCCGCATCCTTAGGATATGAAGGCCCCGGGGAGATTATTATTCCCTGAGGAGCAAGCTTTTCGATCTCCTCAATCGTGATCTCATCGTTGCGGAATATCTGTATATCATTGTACAGGGTTGCTGCCATCTGATATACATTATATGTAAAGCTGTCATAGTTATCTATCAAAAGTATCATGTCTGTCATTCCTTTCATTCAAGGCTTGCAGCTGCTTCAAGAGCGTTTATTACTGCGGCTGCCTTACGTTTTGACTCCTCATATTCTTTTTCGGGAACGCTGTCATATACTATTCCTGCGCCAGCCTGTATATATGCCTTTCCGTTTCTGAAAAGTACTGTCCTTATTGCTATGCAGGTATCGATATCGCCGTTGTATGCCATATATCCTACCGTACCGCCGTAAAGACCGCGCTTTACGTTCTCGAGACTGTCGATTATCTCCATGGCCTTTACCTTGGGAGCGCCAGAGAGAGTACCTGCGGGAAGGACACTCATAAGTGCGTGTGCAGGAGTTTTGCCTTCAGCGAGCTCGCCCTGTACATCGGATACAAGATGCATAAGCTTTGAATAGCGTTCTACTCTCATGAATTCAGTAACACTTACTGTTCCGGGCTTGCAGACTCTGCCGACATCGTTTCTGCCCAGATCAACGAGCATTGTATGTTCTGCGATCTCCTTGGGATCGTTTCTGAGCCCCTGTTCGTTAGCCTTATCCTCGGCTTCGTCCTTTCCTCTCGGGTATGTGCCGGCAATAGGCTTGTTGAGTACTATTCCGTCCTCAACGCTTACAAGCATCTCAGGTGAAGCACCGGCTATGCAGTAATCCTTGTGATCGAAGAAATAAAGGTAAGGAGAAGGATTTGTCGAACGCAGGCATCTGTATACATCGAAGGGATCAGGCGGATTTTCTGCTTCGAAACGCTGCGATATTACGATCTGGCTTATATCACCGTTGATGATATGCTCACGGCATTTTTCCACCATCTCACAGTATTCTTCCTTGGTGCAGTTGGAAGTGATCTTGAGTTCTTTAGCTGTTCTTCTGGGATATTCGGGATTATATCTTTTAAGCAGCTTGCCGAGCTTCTCTGCTTTTTCGGAAAGCTCAGCGTATATTCTCTCAAGCGCATCAGTCTCACCGGAAGCCTCTGCTTTTGTGACATCGTCGCGGTCTATCGTAAGGATTATTACCGCTCTGCTTGAGAGATGGTCAAATGCGACCATTTCATTGTACATGAACATATTTGCATCAGGCATGTCAAGATCATCACGGGGGATATTTACAAGTTTTTTCTCGTAATATCTTGCCATATCGTATCCGAAATATCCGATAAGACCGCCTGTGAGTTTAGGTGCGTTCATAAATTTCGGAGAACGGTACTTGTTCATAAGATCGGAAAACAGCTTTACAGGGTCTGATGCGTCTGCTGTTTCTGTTCTGTCCTTGAATATGATCTGAGCCTTCTTGTCCTTGACTATTATCTCAGCTTTCGGGTCAAGACCTATGAAGGAATATCTACCCCACTGATTGGAATTATCAACGGATTCGAGTATAAAGCAGTTGTCAAAATTCTCTCTGAGTACCGAGAATATTCTTACGGGAGTGAGACTGTCTGTCAGCAGCTCATAGAAGACAGGTACAGTGCCGAAATTTTTCAGGTGTTCTCTTACTTCTTCAATAGTTGGATACATTATGAAGCACTTCCTTTCAAAATGTCAAAAAGCCCCTCGGAGCTTTTTATGCTCCAAGGGGCGATCATACAAGATCACGGTGCCACCCTTGTTTACTTTCCTTAAGGAAAGCATCTCATCAGGTACACAGGCGGCCTAAACTATATCAAGTACGCAGCCAAAGCCTTAATACCCTTTCCCTTAACGCAGGAAATACGGCCCGGGATAATAACAGCACAAGCTGCGTTTGCCCTGCTCCTCACAAACCCATTCGCACAAGCCGTACATATCGGGATCACACCATTTCCCGACTCTCTGAATGCCGTCACAAGTGTTACTTGCTTTTGTTCAACGGATTTACTGTAGCAGAGTATATCACTTTGATCTGTCTTTGTCAATATGAAATTTTAAAGTTCACAAACAATTTAAAATATGTTAAAACAACATTTCTGAAAAGAAATTCCATAGCTACTTGATAATTAAGTATAAATGTGATATGATAATAAAAACCGTGCTATGTTACCTTAAAAGGAGTATATCATGAAAACAAGGATAATTACTATAGGAAGACGCTTCGGCAGCGGCGGCAGACTTATCGGAAAGGCTGTGGCTGAAAAACTCGGACTTCCTTTCTATGACAAGGAAATAATAGAAAAGGCTGCAAAGGAGAGCGGTCTCTGCGACAGCTTCCTTGAGAATTTTGAGCAGACTCCCACATCGAGCCTTCTTTATTCGCTTGTGATGAATGCTCAGAACGGCGGCTTCTATATGGGTAAGCCTGTGGAGCTCATGGCATATGAGGCACAGATAAATGCAGTGCGCTCTGCTGCATCTGCGGGGGAATGCGTTATAGTCGGCAGATGTGCTGATTATATCCTTAAGGATGATTATGATGTTGCAAGCTTTTTCATCACGGCATCTCCTGAATACCGTGCAAGGATAGTAGCAGGCAGAGAGGGTATAACCCTCAAGGATGCCCAGGCTAAGATAGTACGTATGGATAAGGCAAGAGCTTCTTATCACAATTATCACGCTGAAACCAAATGGGGCGCATCTGACAGCTATGAGCTGTGTATAGATTCTGAAAAAATATCCGAAAGCAGTGCAGCTGAGCTTATCGTATCCTATCTGGGTATGAGAGGCAAGAAGTAATTATATGCCTGCATATTCTGTGGATAACGATAAAGAAAAATCCCGGCTGCATTCGCAGCCGGGATAATTATTACTTGCCAAGATTGAAACGCTTGTTGAAACGGTCAACACGTCCGCCTGTATCTACGAGCTTCTGCTTGCCTGTGTAGAAGGGGTGGCACTTGGAGCATATTTCAACTCTGATATCCTGCTTTGTGGAACGGGTCTTTATAACGTTACCGCATGCACAGGTGATAGTGGTCTCAACATAGTTGGGATGGATACCCTCTTTCACTGTAAACACCTCTCTTTCCTCAAATAATATGACAGTATAGCAGCCCATCACATTATCCTCGGACAGTAGTGCTATGATCCAGTCACAACGCATAATATTATAACATATACTTCTGCGGATTGCAAGAGAATTGAAAATTTAAATGTAAATTTTATGTTAACAAGAACCTATGAGGGCTTCACATCCCATGTAAATATCGCGGAATGCGGTCTCAAAATCTCCGCTGTACCACGGATCGGCCACGTCCCTGTCAAGACCGCAGTATTCAAGCAGGCGGCAGATCTTATGATCGGGATCACCGTAGGTTATGCGCAGAATATTACGCACATTGTATCTGTCCATGGCGATGATCCTGTCATATTGGTCATAATCAGAGCGGGTCATCTGTACTGCCCTGTGATCGTCAAATGGTATCCCTTTTCTTCTGAGTATTTCCTGTGCGGGAGGATATATCGGATTGCCGATGCCGTTCCATATCTCTTCGGTGCTTGTTGCGGCAGAGGATATGAAAAGATCGTCCCGCCCTGATTCTTCCGCCATTTTTTTCATAATAAACTCTGCCATAGGGGATCGGCATATGTTGCCGTGGCATACAAACAGTATCTTTATCACAATGACCTCCGTGTTTTCTGTGCTTTGATTCTTGTACATTATAATTCAAAAGTATAGAACACTTCGGGATAACCTACATTATTTACAACAAAATCCTGTTCATGTGCCGACAGTTTACCGCCCCAGGATTCATATACCTTCCGTGCTCTGGCATTGTCCTTCAGTACCCCGATAACATACTTAGCCGCCTTTTTTTCTCTTGCCCATTGTATGAACAGGTCTTTCAGGGCTGAGCCTATTCCCATTCCCTGATACTCCGGATCTACATAAAGCGCCACCAGATCGGCATAATCGTTTTTGAAAAACTCATAATCCGAATCCAGCGTTGCAAACATCAGCCCGATTATTTTTCCACCATATTCAGCCACACAGGCGGTCTTTCTTTCACTGAGAAATTTCTCTTCTGTAAACTCACGAACCTTGTTGTAAATGCCTTTGTCGCGTCCGTCAAATACCTCTGCGGGGAAAATATGGCTGTATGCGGATCTCCATGCCTTATTCAGAAGTGAATACCATCCATAGCCATCTTCGCCGCGAATTTGTCTGTATATGATTTCCATACCTATACCGTCCTGTTCTATTGTAGTCGATTATAAGCATTTCCTGGTATTATGCCTATTCTTTGCGGGACCGCCATAATTCAAGATTGCCGCTGTATTCACCCGCTCCTTTCGGTATATAGCGGATCGTGAATATCTTCAGCAAGTGAGACGGAGTTTTCTTTGTATTCTGCGGAAATTCCCGAATTATCGCCGTCTGTATCATGGTCATACAGCTGAGAATGCAGCTCCGGAGACTTATTTTGCGGTATAAAGCGGCCGTCGGTGTGCCATGCAGGATTGACTGCGATCAATACACAACGTGACAGCAATATGCCGAAAAAACACAGCAGTACTATCATCAGCGCCTTTATATCACCGGATACTTTTCCGGGAATGAGCAACAGGACGATTGTTATAACGGGTACGGCAAGAATAACCGCTGCGATTGTATGCTTTTTTCTGATATTTCTGAGTTTTTCCGGCATAGTGATCTTCCTTTATTCTCCCTGTATGTCATCAAATTCCGTGAAGGATCTTCCTCCGTCAAAGGAATGGTTATACATCGAATATAATA
>CACZPE010000183.1 GCA_902782875.1 uncultured Ruminococcus sp.
CCCCGACACGGCGGAGCTTTTCCTGTCGGGCACGGTATCCGATGCTCTGCGTGACAGTCTTGCGGCGGACGGTGTGACGGTGCGCCGCTATGATGAGATATATGCGGCGGCAGCCGCTCTCCCCTCCCCTGTGATGGCAGATGCATCATCGGTATCATACCGTCTTTACGGGCTTCTCGGAGAGACCGTTGACTCTGCTCCCCTGCAGCTCATGAAAGCAGTCAAGAACCCTGTTGAATGCGAGAATATGCGAAAGGCTCATATAGAAGACGGCATAGCCCTTACAAAGCTGATATACCGTCTCAAGAAATCAGCGGCAGACGGCACGATAAAAGAGCTTACCGAGCTTAAGACAGCGGCTGTGCTCGAAGCCTTAAGAAAGCAGGGCAAGGACTATCTTTACCAGAGCTTTGCGCCTATTGCGGCATACGGTGCCCACGGGGCGATAGTTCACTACGATCCCGATGAAAATACCGATATCCCCCTCGATAACAGGGGCTTCATACTCCTCGACACCGGCGGGCAGTATCTGACAGGAACTACCGACGTGACAAGGACAGTATCCCTCGGCCCCCTCTCCGAAAAGGAGCGCAGGGCTTATACAGCAGTGTTAAGGGGAAATCTTGCGCTCGGAGCGGCAGTATTCAGATACGGCACGACTGGCGTGAATCTTGATGTGCTCGCCCGTTCTCCGCTGTGGGAGGAAGGCCTCGACTACGGACACGGCACGGGTCACGGCGTGGGGTATCTGTCCTGCGTGCATGAAGGCCCCAACGCAGTGCGCATGAAGCGTGCGGACACCCCCTTTGAGGAGGGCATGATAACATCCGACGAGCCCGGAGTATATATAGAAGGCGAATTCGGCATAAGACTGGAAAACCTTGTGCTCTGCAGAGAGAAGAACACCGTGAACGGCATACGCTTCATGTGCTTTGAAACGCTTACTCTTGCTCCCTTTGACCGTGCTGCGACAGTGCCCGAAATGATGACAGACAAGGAAATAAGGCTTCTAAACGCCTATCACGCCCGTGTTAGGGATACTCTCTCACCGTATCTCGATGAAGACGAAAGGAAATGGCTCGCCGGGGAAACTGCGGAAATACATAAGTGATGACAATTAATGCTAAGTCTGACCGCAAAAAACAGCTTGAATTCCTGCAGCGTTTATGTGATAATCAATACATCAGATCGCGCCTGCTATGAAAAAGCAGATTTTAACGAATACTACAGGATCGAGGTACACAATATGAGTCAGCAAAGAAAACCGCTTGTTACGGATATCTACACGGCAGACCCTTCCGCACACGTTTTTGACGGCAAGATATATATCTATCCGTCCCATGATATCGACCACAATGTACAGGACAGCAAGGACGGCGACGTATACATGATGGAGGACTACCATGTTCTCTCTATGGATGATATAGACGCTCCCTGTGTTGATAACGGAGAAGCTCTGCATATGAAGGACGTTCCCTGGGTGAGCAAGCAGATGTGGGCACCCGATCTTGTCCGCAAAAACGGCAGATACTATCTCATATTCCCCGCCCGTGACAAGGAGGGCATATTCCGCATAGGCATGGCATCATCCGACAGTCCGACAGGCCCCTTCAAGGCTGAGGAAAACTATATACAGGGCACCTTCAGCATCGACCCTGCGGTATTCGCAGACGACGACGGCAAGGTATATATGTACTACGGCGGTCTCTGGGGCGGCCAGCTTGAAAAATGGTCCTCGGGCTCCTTCGATCCCGACGGCACCGAGCCCGACAGGGATGCTCCCGCAGTAGGCCCCATGTGCGCAGTCCTCAAAGATAATATGAAGGAGCTTGACGGTGAACCCGTACATCTGCGCATACTCGACGAGAACGGCGAGGATATCAAGGCAGGCGATGAGGAAAGACGCTATTTTGAAGGCCCCTGGATGCACAAGTACAACGGCACCTACTATCTTTCCTACTCCACAGGCACTACTCACTATATAGTATATGCAACATCAGATGATCCCAAGGGTCCCTTCACCTACCGCGGACGCATACTTGAGCCCGTTATCGGCTGGACCACGCACCACTCTGTTATAGAGTACAAGGGCAAGTGGTACCTCTTCTATCACGACAGCGAGCTTTCAGGCGGCCAGAGCCACCTCCGCTGCGTAAAGTTCACAGAGCTCAAGTACAACGAAGACGGCACTATCGTTACGATAAAGCCCTACGAGGAATAAATATCACCCCTCACTGTACAGTACAGTGAGGGGTGAAGCTTTATCCGAGTTTGTATCCGTCGGCAGAGAGCGATAAACAATAGTCTGAGATATACTGTTTGTTCTTCATCTTGTAATCGATCATCGGATTGACACAGTAGTATTCGATCTCTCTCAGCGGGGCGATCTTCTTAACGGACCTTACCAGCCTGTTATATACCTTGTCAACCGCTTCGGGACGTACGTTATCGTACATAGCCGTTTTCACATATAGCCTGTTGCGGTACAAAGCATGCTCCTTCTCATCGGGCACGGAAAAGCCCGCCTGAATAAAGCAAAGCTCTGACATATCCGAAAAGCGGTCCCCGCAGTCTCTCTGCTCTATGACGATATCGCCTGCCTGCGGCACATGGAAATAATAGCTTCTGTGATCTTCCGATATCATATCTGTGCTGTTTCCCGAGGTTATGCTCCAGCGTTCGTCCGCGTGATCCGCCCTGTATATGACGCATCCGCAGTCAAGCGCTGTCTGTGCAACCGTCAGAAAATCATTATACCCCATATAATAGTTTATCTGTCTGCCCATATCATCACCTGTATGATCTCTTTCAGCCAAGCGATCTGACAAGCTCCATGATATTCTTCCTGTCGGAGTGATCCACAGGTCGTGAAAAGCCCTCGAGCAGCTCGCGCTGTTCATCTGTCGGGTCCTTTATTTTCTGCAGATGCCCCTTCATCATGCCCATCATCAGCTTGTCCGCACCCTTGAGTCTGCCGTAGTCAAATCCGCCTCTGAAATAGAAATGACCTATATTCTTCTGCTGCTCATCGTTCAATATCCTCTTCCATAAGGGCTTTATGTCCTTGTCGGTGCCTCTGTTGGCACCCACCGCAAATATCGCCAGCTTCTTGCCCTTAAGCTTTGCGTAGTTGCCTGTGATGAGCTTCACACCGTTCATGCCGCCTGTGTAGATACCGCCGCCGCATATCACGGTATCGTACCCTGCGATATCGTCATATGTTGCATTCTCCTTGATATCACAGCCCAGCTCCTCCGCTATCCACTGCGCATATCTCTTAGTGTACCCCGTTTTTGACCTGTAAACTACAATTGCTTTCATATTTCTACCCCTGTTTTGTACCCGTTGTCGGGTAAATTCAACTGCGGCACTAAAAATGCCGCAGCGGTTATCATAATAACAGATACAGGGAGTAATGTCAACAGTTTACACTTAATTTTCATTTATCTATCATTTTTCTCTTGGCCGAACCCTGTGACAAGCGCTCACCGCATTCGTCCGAAGCCCATGAACGGCTGTACCGTCTCGCCCTTTTCGTTTATGCATACGATGCCCGATACATTGACAGTGCACAGTTCCTTGTCATCACTGCAGAGGGTATATTCACCCTCAAGCCCCTCTGTGCTGAGCGTGATGTACGAAAACTGCTTTGACGGCGTATATCCGACCGCCTCGCCGCTGCTGTTCTTAAGGGATATATGAGTGCCTGCGCTCTGCTTTTCGGTGAAGTATACCGAAAGCACGCCCTGCACGGAGGAAGATACCGTCTGTGCCATACCCGACGAGCCTGCAGCATACAGCGTACCGCCTTCAAGAGCGAATACTCCGTCATAATCAAGAGGAGCATTTCCGTCATCGAGAGGGCCGTCTACGCTCATTTCTCCGCCCGTGACCTTTATATACCCGTTTGAGTCCACACCGTCGCCGCCTGCATTGATGCTTACTTTTCCTCCTGTTACGAGAATGTACACATCACCTGTGAGGCCGTCTTCCACAGCTGACTGTTCATCCATACCGGGGAATCCGTCGGGAGGTGTGGGGCTGTCGCCCGCGCCCGGGAAATCCGACTTATTTTCAAAATCGGGCTTGTCACCGAAGTCCGGGGGCGCAAATCCTTCACCCATATCGGGAGGAAAGCCCCCTCCGCCCATGGTGAAAGGCATATCATCGCCCGAGCCGTTGGTCGCGTTTATACCGTCATCCTTGGCGGTAATATCCCATACTCCGCCGTTTATCGTCACTGAGGCGCCTTCAATGCCCTCATAGCTTTCGCTTATTATACCTTCGCCGCCGTTCAGAGTGACCGTTGTTCCTGCGCATATGCCTTTTCCGCCTGTGATCACAGACAGGGTGCCGCCGTCTGACGATACGGTCTTATCCGAATGTATTGCATCATCCGTGCTGTTTATAGTGATATTTCCGCCTGTAATATCTATCGCATTTGCAGC
Source organism: uncultured Ruminococcus sp. (assembly GCA_902782875.1). Next base: position 4,449 of record CACZPE010000183.1, read on the forward strand.
TTTCACGCCCTTGGCGGAGCTGTCGGCGGTGCCAGCCGTGATATTGACATCCGCTCCCGAGAGCAGCACAAAGCCCTTGCCCTCTTTATCCGAGCCTGACGATATCCCGTCTCCCGAGCAGACAACGGTTATGTCTCCGCCCTCTGCGGTGACGCTGCCCTTGCCCTTGATGCCGTCATTGACCGCATCGACCTTGACAGTGCCTTTTTTTATCTTTATATCATTCCTTGAGTATATGCCGTTCTTGCAGTTACCGCATACTATAAGGGTACCGTTTCCCTTTATTGTCAGGTCATCCTCTGCATATATGCAGGCATCGGTATCTCCGCTCCCGTACGCGGTATCATCGGTAAAGGTATTCTCCGTGCCCTTCTTAAGTCTGAGCGTCACCTTGTCGGCGTTTTTCACCCACAGCGCACTGCCGAGCTTTGCAGGAGCAGTGACATTCACGGAGTTTAGTATCAGCTCCGCCTCTTCATCCTTGGATATATCCACTATTATCTGCCCTGTGAAGGAGCCTGTGAGTTCATATGTGCCGCCCTGCGTGATCATAAGGGTGCCGCCGTATGCCGATGCGCCCTGCCCGTTTATATCCATAGTCTCGCCGTCAAATACTACTGTTGCCTTTATTTGTTCCTGTTCACCGTCATCCGGTTCCGATACCGGTGCGGTGGTCTGTACCTGAGTCTGTGCGGTATCAGAGGCTTGCGTATCCGTGACGGCAGCGGCAGTATCAGGATCTGCGGCCGAGCATGCGGTAAGAGCCGACAGCAGCAGGCACGACAGGATTCGCGAACAGTTTCTCATCATAATCCCTCCTGCAGTGCAGGCCTTCCGCAGCTTATGGACAGATTGCCGTTTCTGGTGCGAAGCTCATCTATCATAGCCTTTACACTCTCACCGGACTTCATTATTATCATATATCTGAGCTCATAGAGACTGCCCATATTGGTTATCCTTGTGCTCTCGAGCCTGTATTTTTTTGTATACTTATCGAGTATCTCCTCAAAGGAGCCTTCATAGTCAAGATCCTCGGGAACGGTGATCTTAAGCTCCTGTACTGCCTCTGCCGCTCCTCCGAAGCGGGTGAGCGACAGCAGGAACATGACCAGGCATACCGTAAGAGTAATGACAAACGCAAATCTGATAAGTCCCATACCCGTAGCGATACCTACCGCCATGGAAAGGAATATGGCGGATATATCCTTTGAATTTCCGGGCACCGAGCGGAAGCGTATCAGGCTGAATGCACCGAGCACTGCTATACCTGTGCCCACATTGCCGTTTACGAGTATTATCACCGACTGCACCATAATAGGCAGCAGTATCAGTGTTGCCACAAAACTCTGGCTGTATCTGTTCCTGAACATATAGCACAGTGCTGTTATCGCTCCCGAGCCTGCGGCTGCAAGGGAGCAGCAGAGAAACTGTGCGAAAGTGATACTTGAAGTATCGGTAAGTATGCTTGTAAACATCATTATCCTCCTGTGTCCTTATCACGGTTCATTGTCCGTGCCTGTCATTACCGCGGAATACATTCCTATATCCTTATCCGTCCCCGCAAGCTCTCTCATATAGTACTCGCCGTACTTTGAATATGATACCGGATATGCCTTTACCGCGGACAGTGCCTTTGCCATCCATATCGGCATGGCATCAGCTATCTTTATCTCAAGAAGCACATCGCTCTTAGCCGTGAGAAGATACCCCGCATCTCCGAGGCAGGGGTTGAGATCATCTCTTCTGCATCTGATATTGAAATCAAAGGTCATGCGCAGCTGCTGGTCCTCTTTTCCGAACATGGCTATACGGTCATAGCACATCAGCAGCTTCGGATATGCCTGCCAGCGTCTGACCGAGAAGTCTATCTCGTTCATTATCTGGGATTCATAGGGCTTTATGCCCCTGAGTATATAGTCATCCGCCTGGGCCAGGGTCATCTCCACCCTGCGCTTGTATACCGTACCCGAGAATTTCTTCTTAAGCTCAAGAAACACCCTGCTGTCGTCTCCCGACGGCGTGCCGTAGCTTCTGAGCCTGATCTTCTCCTTATACTTCGGCTTGCTTATGGATGTCCTTATCATATCATCATGCTCTGTGTCAAAGTAAAGGCTGTATATCGTCGTGAGACCGTAGCGGTCTACAGCCATATAGTCGTCTATGAGCTGTCTGAGCCTCATATACTGACTGTTCGTGAGCATATATTTTATCTCTTCACGTTTGAATACCGCTTTCATGATTCTGCCTTTCAGTCAGTTTTGTCCTTTTGTATATGATAAACCATGAAGTTTAAATCATCCTGAAATTTTCATATCCTTGTGCGTAAGGCTTTGGAACATATGTATCCGATAGCCATTTTAACAGTATATCACCTGATATACACCCTTGTCAACTGATTTATTGTGCTTTGATATACATATGCTGACATTATGGACGGGATTTGTGCAGTATTACATATTGACATTTGCACGTTCAGGATGTATAATTGTATACAATAATACAGAGATACAAAAATACCATAATACATAAAAAAAGAGGAGGAACATACAATGCACAGCAATATGCCGAGTATCAGCCTTAGTCCGAGAACCAATCTTCTCGATTTTGACACATATGAATATGAGCTCCAGAATGTTCCGGAGCCCGAGCTTTTCCGTGAGATGTTCCCCTATACCGAGGTGCCGAAGGTCGCATACAACTACCGTCATGTACCGATGAATATGCCCGAGCATATCTATATAACCGATACCAGCTTCCGCGACGGTCAGCAGTCCCGTGCGCCCTATACCACCGCACAGATAGTGGATATATACAAGATGCTCCACCGTCTCGGCGGCGAAAACGGCATCATACGCCAGACAGAGTTCTTTGTATACTCAAAGAGCGACCGTGATGCCCTTGAGCAGTGCATGGCCCTCGGATATGAATTTCCCGAATGCACCACATGGATAAGGGCCAACAAGAAGGATTTTGAGCTTGTGCGTGATATAGGCGTAAAGGAAACGGGTATACTCGTATCATGTTCGGATCATCATATATTCAACAAGATGGGGCTTGACAGAAGACAGGCGCTTGACAAGTATCTCGGCATAGTAAGGGAATGTATAGAGGCAGGCCTTCGCCCGAGATGCCATTTCGAGGATATCACCCGTGCGGACTTCTACGGCTTTGTGGTGCCCTTTGCCGTCGAGCTGAAGAAGCTCTCAGACGAGAGCGGCGTGCCGATAAAGATAAGGGCCTGCGACACTATGGGCTACGGTATCCCCTATCCCGGAGCCGCCCTGCCGAGGAGCGTATCGGGCATAATCTACGGTCTGCAGCACTATGCGGGCTTTACAAGCGATATGCTCGAATGGCACGGCCACAACGATTTCTACAAGGGCGTCACCAATGCGGCGACAGCCTGGCTCTACGGCGCAGGAGCGGTCAACTGCTCACTGCTCGGCATAGGCGAGCGCACAGGCAATGTGCCCCTTGAAGCAATGGTATTCGAGTATGCATCGCTCAGAGGCACCCTTGACGGTATGGACACCCGTGTAATTACCGAGATAGCGGATTATATCGTCAATGAGACGCACTATGATCTTCCCCCGATGACACCCTTTGTAGGCAAGAGCTTCAATGTAACCCGCGCGGGCATACACGCAGACGGTCTTATGAAGGACGAGGAGATATACAATATATTCGATACCACATCGCTCCTCGGCAGACCGCCCTATGTATCTGTCAGTGCCACATCGGGGCTTGCGGGCATCGCCTGCTGGATAAACAACTTCTACCGTCTGAAAGCAGACAATGCTGTTGACAAGAGGGACTCGGCGGTAGCAAAGATAAAGGAATGGGTAGACAGCGAATATGAAGGCGGCAGAGTCACCGTCATCAGTGACGGTGAGCTTGAGGCACTGGTAAGAAAATACCTTCCCGAAATTGCTGACAGGAGAAAAAACGATGATACTTGAAACAGACGACCGCTCTCTGCGGATAAGAGTATTCAACGCGATAGAAAACGCCATACTTGACGGCGAATACAAGGACGGCGACAGTCTCAACGAGCTCAGGCTCTCCAAGGAGCTCGGCGTCAGCCGCACCCCTGTGCGCGAGGCACTGATGCAGCTTGAACTTGAGGGACTCGTGCGCAATATCCCCAACAAGGGCGCTGTAGTGGTGGGCGTGACCGAGCAGGACACACATGATATATACGAGATACGCATACGCATAGAGGGCCTTGCTTCAAAGCTGTGTGCAGAGAAGATAACCGAGGAGGAGCTGCGGGCGCTTGAGCAGATAGTCGAGCTGCAGGAATTCTACCTTATGAAGAATGACACCGACCAGATATGGCGGCTCGACAGTGATTTCCACAAGATAATATACGATGCATCGAGAAGCAGACCGCTGCGGTCCACTCTCTCAAACTTCCACAACTATATCAAAAAGGCAAGGGATATGTCCATGCAGTCCGAGGGCCGTGCGGAAAAGTGTGTTGCCGAGCACAAGGCCATACTTGACGCCATAAAATCCCGTGACGGTGCTCTTGCAGAGAAGCTGACCGCCGAGCATATCACAAACGCCGAGGATAACATCTTCAACAGAATATAAATCCAAATGCCCCGGATCTCCGGGGCATTTCTTTATATCAGGAGCGTTCAGCGACAAAGCGTACAAGTTCCACATTGCCGTCTTTTTCAGTGGATGAGATATGAAACCCGCATCTGGTATAAAACGCCACATTTTCCTTTTTGTCTGCGGGTGTCACCAGAACGAGCCTCTCCCAGTCTTCGTAAAGCTCCTTTACAAACTGTACCGATCGTGTACCTATGCCCTTCCCCTGATATCCGGGGACAACACACAGGCAGCCGATCTCATATACTCCCCTTTCCTGTTTCAGACAGGAGATGCAGCCCACAGGCTCATTGTCGCAGAGTATGACATATTTTGTATGGTCCCTTATTGACTCTTCCATCATTTCTACAGTTTTTCCATATCCCGGGCATGATCCGTATCTGAGATAATCGCTGTAAAACGATGCGTTATATATGTTTACCAGCAGCTCTGCATCTTCGGCAGATGCTTTCCTGTAATCTATCGTCATCTTTCCTCCGTTAAGCTTTGTTATGCGGCCTGTAAAGCCGCATGGTGTCCCTGTCATACACATAATCGGGCAGCCCGGCGGTATCATCGGGGCTCCAGCCAAACATCCTGCAGAAGAGCTCTGTAAAATTATCATTCTCTTTGTCATACACAGACTCTGTTTCCTTAAGCTGTCTCTTAAGCTCCGATGCCTGCACAGTCCGGCCGCTCAGGCGTGTATCGCCCTTATAGTATTCTATTTCAAGTATCATTGATCCGCCATTTGCCCCCAAAAACTATACATCGAACAGTTCAGAACGCACATAGTCCCTGAACTCCTCATTGACAAGGTCAATATTCTCCCTTATCAGCGAGCAGTCATCGCAGTACATCAGCAGGTCTGTTATATCCTTTGCGATATCATAGTCGTCGGTCTGCGTAAGCAGCCTCTGCAGTGATGTGAATATATCCTTCTCATAGGGCAGATCATAGCCGTAGTACGGGTCAAGATACATATCAAGACAGAACAGCAGGCGCCGCATTCTGTCCTTGTCGTCGCTGAAAAGCACCGCGTCTATGCTCTCTATACCGCTCCTTACGATCTCACGTTCATCCTCGCTGTATGTTACCACTGTACAGCTGCCCTTTGACTGCTCATATGCCGTTTTTATCTTATCTATCTCTGCGGCAAATTTCTCATTGCCAAGATTTTTCATACCGTCAAGTATCTTTGATATCCCCATTGCGTTTTCCTGTACACAGCCCTATCTACAAAAAGCGGCGGGAGCAAGCCCCCGCCCTTTTTAAGCTTAAATCATTTCATTATGACATATATCTCGTCAGTGCCGCTTATTCTCATGCCACCCTTGTATTTAGCGCCCTTCTCGGCCTTGAGGATGTATGATCTGCGCAGCGTGCCGACCTGCTTGCCGTTGAAGTATATCTTCAGGTCAATATTCGTCTTTGTGGTCATATCTCCCTCGGTGATATCCTCATCGATCTTTTTGAGCTCGAATCCGTCCTTTATCATCTTGTCAAGATATGCCTTGAATTCCCTGTTGCGCTCGTTTTCCCAGTTCTTGACCTGCTGAACGTCTTCATAATCGGCTTCATATGCGTCTCTGCCGACAGCGGTATACTTGCCGTCATACTTCGATGTCCTGTCGTCAAAGCCGTAATCTGTCACAGAGGGCAGAGCAGGCCTCTTCTTGTTGGTATTCGCTGCGGATTTCGGGGAATAGGTGACCTTGAATTTTGATGTGCGCATGCCCTCGGTATAGTTCTTGCCGTTCTTGTCAAGAGCAGATACCACAAAATAATAGGTCTTGCCCTGTGTAAGCCCTGTCAGACTGCAGACCGTACCTGTAACGGTCTTGTATTTCTTCCACTTTTTCTGGGCGTTGTCATATATATATACCCTGTAGGCATCCGCACCTCTTACGGACTCCCACTTTATATTCATCTTGCCTGAGGCTGATGAGACCGACAGCCCCGTAGGTGCGGAAAGAAGCGTTGCCGCATATACACAGTTAGACAGCTCCTCAGGCAGTTTTTCTGCAGGGAGCGCAGCATATCCTGCCGACATCAGCACAGCAAATGCTATGGCATAAAGACGGGATTTTCCGGCTCTCATATATATCGCCTCCGACTGATAACCGTTCCGCATCCGTGATACAGCACCCTGCCGCTGTTCAGGTTACGGAACAGTAGAATATCTGTTGATAATGATATAGTACAACACTTTTTCATTATTGTCAAGGAGTTTTGTACAATTTCATCCGAGAGCGCTGTCAAGTATCATCATCGTAACAAACCCTACCGAGAACAGCACTGTACCGATATCTGAATGAGGCTCAGCGGACATTTCGGGGATAAGCTCCTCGACCACCACGTATATCATAGCTCCTGCAGCAAAG
>CACZPE010000184.1 GCA_902782875.1 uncultured Ruminococcus sp.
AGTATATCATGTATCTTCAGATATTTGAGCTCTGTCTCGACAACACCGCAGTGCAGGGAGGATACCAGAGCGGTGAATCTTGCATCCGAGCGGGAGGGCACCGCGATATCCTGCACGATCTCCTCACCGTCGCCGCCGTAGGGGTGGTTTTTTGTCACAAAGCATATCTCACCCGATGTGGGGAAAAGCGACGGGTTTTGTATAACCACGTCCTCGCCCGCGCTGTCGCCCTTGTGTATAACCGAAGTCTTCCCCTCTGAAAACGCTCCGCTCACGACCAGCTTTTTCCGTCTTATCAGCATCTCCGCAAGAGAGACAAACGGCAGCACGATAAGTGCCGCAAGCAGAGTGAGCGACAGTATGCCCTCATACAACGGATAGAATATCGCCGCGACTATGAGGATAAGTATGTATACTACCCGACGCATCATACTTTAGGAGCGCTGACCTGCAGGCATATGTCATTGACTATGGCCTTGACCTCGGTGTCCGTGACCGTTCTGCCCTTTGTCTTAGCCGGTATTACCCTGTGTGCGCACACATCGGTGTATATAAATCTCACATCATCGGGGATCACGTATTCCCTGCCCCTGAACATCGCCGTGCAGCGCGCCATCTTTGCGGCTGCTATAGATCCTCTCGGGCTGACACCCAGCTCAAGGCGCTTGTCCGTCCTTGTGGCGGCGGATATCCTTGCGATATAGTCGTATACCTCATCCGCAACGAATATCTTCTCCGATGCATCACGCACCCTGATTATATCTTCAGCGCCCATGACCCTGTGTACGGGCGGTATGGATTTCTTTGATGCCTTTGCCTTGAGTATCGCCGTCTCTTCCTCTACCTTGGGGTAGCCTATGGAAAGACGTATCATAAAGCGGTCGAGCTGTGATTCGGGCAGCATCTGCGTGCCTGCCGAGCCAGACGGATTCTGTGTAGCGAGCACTACGAAGGGTTTCGGGAGCTCACGGGTAACGCCGTCAACGGTGACGGTGCTTTCCTCCATCGCTTCGAGCAGCGCCGACTGCGTCTTGGATGATGTTCTGTTTATCTCATCGGCAAGAAAGAGGTTGCAGAACACCGCACCGGGCCTGAATTCAAATCTGCCGTCCGTGCGGTTGGGGATGTTGAAGCCCGTAACATCCGCAGGAAGCACGTCAGATGTGAACTGCATCCTGTTGTACTCAAGACCGAGCGCCTTTGAGAATGCGACGGCTATCGTAGTCTTGCCCACACCGGGGATATCCTCGAGCAGCACATGACCGCCTGCGCATATCGTCATAAGTATCTTTATTATGATATCATCCTTGCCTATGACGGTGCGTCTTATCTCGTCAGATGCCTTTTTGAGCATCCCTATAAGTTCTGTATCCATATATATTCCTTTCGGATAAGTCTCCTTTAACACAATCAGCGAAGCACCATATCCGGAGCTTCGCCGATGATGATCTGTCTTTTGAATGCTCTCAGCTTATGGTCAGTATCGCCATATCGCCGTTGTTGCAAAGTCCGTCCTTGGAGTTTGCGTCTATTACTCTCTTGACTATGCTGCCCTTGACCTCGCGCAGAGCCTTGTCAAAGGTCTTTATTGCAAATACAAAGTCCTCATCGACAGTCTTGCTCTGATAGAGATAGCAGGAAAGTGTCACCTTGAGAGAATTGTAGAGAGTGTTGAAGAATATGTAGTTATCCCACAGACCCTGCTTGAAATCTGCATAGGGCAGGCAGTAGGTCCATACATAGTTGACCATTATCTGCTCCATGTAGTATGTTCTGTCGATCTCATCCTTGGCCTTATCGGGAACGAATGCGAACATCTTGTCAAACTCGGCCCTTATTGTGCCGTGAAGCTCGTTGTCGTACTTGAAGTTCTTCATATCCTCAGCAACGCCAGCCTTCTTGAAGGCGATGGTGCGCAGCTTCTTCATCTCTTCGGAATCGGGAAGGGAACGCATGAATGCAAGGCCGTCAGCGAGCGAGAATGCGGGGTTGGGCTTTATATTCTCGTTGTCGAAGTACTTGAGTATATCCTCATGATCAGGCTGCTTGATTATATCAGCGATAAAGGGTGCGATAACATCCTCTCTCTGCTTTTCTATCATGGTCTGTATGGTCTTATACATATAGTTGAGCATCAGCATTCTCTGGTCGAGGGTATACTTTCTGTTCTGTATAAGATTGAGTGTTACTGTCTTGATATTCCAGTAATGCTTGAGTACGGGAGTGTTCCTGACGATCTCCTCGCCCTTTGCGGAGAACTCTGCTTCGTCCTCGGGCTTGAGGCTTATCATCTTGTATTCCATCGTACCGGGATAATCCATGAGCCTGCGTATTATCCTCTCATTGTCGAGGGGGAATACATACTCAACAGCGGACGGTGTCATCAGCACCTGATAGAGAGTGCCGTTGTTGTCGGGATTATTTTCATCTGTAAGCTCAGTAAAATACGATGGTGTTATGATAGGATATGGCATTATATTTCCTCCGAAGTTTATGCACGGCAAATGCCCCGCAGAAAATTTGACGGCTCAATATGCCGTATTTATCTGATTATATCATATATGATAAAAAAAATCAACTGTTTTTTTTAAAAACCGGTAGACCGGCGGCGAGACCGCAGATTTTTCATCGACCGTCGCAGTTACCTCGCAGGTTTTTTTCCGTGATATTCGTCCCGCGGTATGATATCATAGCTATACCGGAAGGGGCGTGGGAATATGAAAAATAATGAGTTTGTGATCGATACGCAGCTGCAGCTGCCGTATAACATCATCGATATCAGCAGTGCATACGATGAGCATTTTGTGTTCCGTTTCCTGAGATTTGACGAGGGACAGACGGAGTATTCGGTAAAAAACAGGGGTATTACAGGAGAGTTCGGCATAGAATATCACGGACGGGGCATGGACTGTGATTTTTCATGTGATATCACTATGGAGAGCGTGAGGGATTTCTTTCTTGCTGTTGAAAGTGAATATGACGGCATGGGCAGCGGCACTGTAATGCTGCAGGACTACTCCGCCGACAACAGAACGATGCTGATCTTCACCCGTGACAGACACGGACATTTCCGTGCTGATGGAAAGATACTGAATAAGGATGCCCGTTATGAGAGCGGACTTGTATTTGCCTTTGACTTTGATTCAGGCTGTATACTCGATACTATCCGCGCAGGCGGCAAATTCTTCCATGAGATGTATCGTCTGAGGGAGAATAAAGAATAAAGAAAAAAGAATAAATAATAATACAACAGCGCCGAACTTATATATTTCTGCTTTTTGCGGTTTTAAGTGTTGATATCAACATTTTCTTTATCTCTATACAGTCATTGAGCATAGACATACCATGTTCTTTTTCAATCATATCCGTCAGTATCAGAAGATTAAGCCAGTATTCTGTTTCGGCAGTTTCTTTCAGTGCTATCTGCATCTTTGATATGAAATCTGCGGTGCTCACTCCATAAGCAGCTTCATTTGCGTTTGCGCCTATTGATGTGCCGCTTCTTATGATCTGTTTAGATATGATCGGCTCTTTTTTCTCTTTGACAAGATACTGATACAGTTTGACTATCCTCGCTGCAAATCTGAGAGATTTATCAAGAATAGGACTTTCCATATTATACTCCTTCTTTATAATGTGAAGAGTGAAAAGTGAAAAAAGAATAGTGAATAGTACAGAAACGCCCTTATTTCATTAACTATTCACTATTCGCTATTCATTATTAACTAAGCCCTTATTGCGTCAGCAATAAGGGCGTTTCTGGTGGAAGAGGGTGGATTCGAACCACCGAAGCCGAAGCAACAGATTTACAGTCTGCCCCCTTTGGCCACTCGGGAACTCTTCCATAT
>CACZPE010000185.1 GCA_902782875.1 uncultured Ruminococcus sp.
AGCACTGTTTTTAGCATGTCAACATAGGCTACTCTTGCGTATTTCAGGTAAGAATCCATATCATTGCGGATATCATCAACAGAAGCATTTTTCATATCCCTGAGCACTCTTCGGGCCAGAGCGATATCCAACGGTGTATCAATGAATATACAGCAATCCAGATAATCCTTCATCATGTTATGAAGATAGGCAAAGGGATAATCCAGCAGCAGATAATCATATTCGCCGCTGCTTATGATCTTTTCAACATCAGCTTTCAGCGGCGACAGATCCCATACATTACAATCTGCGCCTTCTGATATCCATTTGGAAAAATCCTCGACTTCTCCGTCAAATGAGTAGTCATCAAAGTGAAGGGAAGCTGTTCCCGGCAGCCGGTTTTTTACAGCGTTTACAACTGTTGTTTTTCCTCCTGCGGTTACAGCTCCGATAGCTATTATTTTCATTGTCTGCCCTCCCTGAATTCCGATATATCATTAGTATTATAGGATAATGCCGTCCAAAAGTCAATACCGATGCTGCACGTATCGGGACCTTATACCCCTTAACCTGGTTTATATAAAAAACGGACTGCCGGTACGGCAGCCCTCGTATACACATAAAAAAGCGCCGCTTCCGAACTCCTAAAGCGACGCTTGAAAGATCTTAAACAGAATTTACCGTGTTAGGCGGACTCACTCCCTATCAATCAGATTATCGTAATAAACCTTAAATAAGTTGCGTGACATGCTCCTTTACAAAAGCAGAAATTCTATTTAAAGCATAACCGATATGTTTATGCAAAAGATCTGTAATCTTAATTACCCATTGGAATAACTCCATTACTTTATTTCCACAAAGTGGATAGTTTATCAGGCATTGGGTTTCATGCCATTGGAATACACCTCACATAGTTTCTTTCAGGGCTTCACACCTGATTTTGCTCATTAGTGTAACCGTTAACTGTCCATGGGAGTATCTCCTTGATCTGTAATTCGTGCTTTTGCCCGAACCGACGCCCTTATGACCCCGGTCCGCTTATCTGCGATGCAGATCGTGACCTCTCGATTTCATAAAAATCAGTCCTTTCATGAAGAACCTAAGTACTCAAAGAACCTTTAAGTTACTTTTGGACTCACTCCTCTTCCTCAGATTTCGGAATTTCTCCTGATCATACGAAATCATTCCTTTCGGGAATTTACCGTATCGCTACGGCTCTCACATCCTGCCGCTGCCTTTCGGCATATACTGCGGTCAAACTAAACAGCCTGTTGGACTCACTCCTCTCGGACTAAATGAACCTTGTGCGTAATCCTTTCATAAGCTGTCATCCTTTCACAGGAATTGACTTTATAACCAGATCCTTCCGTTGGATCTGTACATCTTTGCAAGAGAGGACCATAGGTAAAAACTGCGTGCCACCTGATCAGGTGAGGTGCCGTGCACCCTGTCCCGCTAAGGGTATAAAAAACACCGCCAAAAGCTCTGTGCCACCCTTAATGGACTAACACTTGCCAAAGCTCCTGCGGTACTCGTATATACGGATGTAAAACCAATCGTTTTAATAATCGGAAGTGGATAGCCCTCAGGCTATGCTGCATTTCAACTTCCCTCAGCTTTCACCGATAAACGAGCCGCTGCGGAACTCTCTTGACTGCTGTGTCTCTATTGCCATCGGACTCGCCCCTTTCTGCTGACGTTGTTGAATACGGACTGCTCTTTCGGTTAGTGTATTGAGCTTTCCCTTTCGTTGATATTATACTACCATATCCCATGGCAAATGTCAATAGTTTTTGAAGAAATTAACGCACAGGTTTTGTGCAAAATATTTATACATTTTGACTATTGACGTTTTGTGTATAATATATTATAATAGTAATGTTGAGTTTTTTAATGGGAGCCGCAGCTTTTGCGGCTTTTTTGTTTGACTTTTTGATCTGTTTGTGTTATCATAGATAGGTATTTTATCCAGAAGGACAGTGTGTATGTATCTCAGATCACTTGAACTGCAGGGATTCAAGTCGTTCCCTGACAAGATAAGCCTTGAATTCGGCAAGGGCATAACCGCCGTTGTCGGCCCCAACGGCAGCGGCAAATCGAATATAGGCGATGCCGTGCGGTGGGTACTCGGCGAGCAGTCTTCCAAGACGCTCAGAGGAGCCAAGATGGAGGATGTAATATTTGCCGGCACACAGCTGCGCAAGCCCATGGGCTTTGCAAGCGTAACACTTAATATAGTAAACGACAAGGGGCTTCTCAATACCGATGAAAAGGAAGTCTCCGTCACAAGAAAGCTCTACCGCAGCGGTGAGAGCGAATATATCATAAACGGCGAGCAGGTCAGGCTCAAGGATGTATCCGAGCTTTTCATGGATACGGGCCTTGGCAGGGACGGCTATTCCATCATAGGGCAGGGCAAGGTCGCAGAGATAGTATCCTCCCGTTCGTCCGAACGCAGGAGCATATTCGAGGAAGCGGCAGGTATCTCCAAGGCCAGATACCATAAAGAAGATGCAGAGAACAAGCTGAAAAAGGCGGAGGAGAACATCGACCGCCTCAACGACGCCGTCAGCCTCTATGAGGAGCAGCTGGGCCCCCTGAAGATACAGGCTGAGAAAGCCGAGAAATATGTAAAGTATGCAGAAGAGAAGAAGTCTCTCGAGATAACCTCGTGGATGAACACCGTCGCTTCGCTGAGAATAAGGATAAAAGAGACAGAGGATAAGCTGCTGGTAAACTCTGCGGAGCTTAGAAATGCAGAGAACGATATAAACTCTCTCGAGGAAAAGCAGCAGCAGCTCTCTCAGGAGATAAGCCTTGCTAATATCGAGATCGATCAGATGCAGAATGAGCTTGTCGATAACGAGAGAAACAATTCCGAGGACAAATCGGGCATAGCTGTGCTTGAAAATGATATCAAGCACGCAGAGCAGAAAATAGAGGAGCTTGAAAAGGCGATAGAGCGCGCACAGGCCAGCGGCAGCGAGAATATGCGCCTTGCGGAGGAGAAGCTGAAAGAGGCTGACGGTATATCCGAGAAGTTAAAACAGCTTGAAAAGGATACCGCCTCTGCCGAGGATGAGCTGAGAAGCACCAGGGCAAGCTCCGAGGATTTTGACAGGAAGCGCACAGAGAATGAGCAGAAGCTGAATTCTCTTTATATACGCCGCACAGAGATAAATACCACCGTGATAGCGGCCAGAAACAGCCTTGAGGAAGCTGCGGCGCAGGCAAAGAGCGCGAAAGATCGCCTTGCTGAGATAGCTCAGGGCAAGGACGGTCTTGCAAAGGAAAAGGCCGAGACGGAAGACGGACTCAGGGTAGTCACCGAAAAGGCGGATGAGCAGAACAACCGCATACTCGGCATGAAGCGCATATACGAGGGCAAGACGAAAAAGCGCGATGATCTCGGCGCGCAGCTTGATGAGCTGACAAACGAGATCAACGGTCTCAGACAGAAGGAGACCATACTCAGGGATCTTGAAAATAATATGGAAGGCTATGCCCATGCGGTAAAGCAGATACTCCGCGCGTCGAAGAACGGCAGAATAAACGGCGTAATAGGTACGGTCTCCCAGATAATAGATGTATCCAGTGAATACAGCACAGCCATAGAGACGGCACTCGGTGGTGCACTGCAGAATATCGTAACAGAGACCGAGGACGGCGCAAAAAGCGGCATACGCCTGCTCAAGGAAATGAACGCGGGCAGAGCGACTTTTCTGCCGCTGACATCTGTGCGCGGCAGCAGGCTCAACGAACGCGGGCTTGATATGTGCGGCGGATTTGTGGCTCTTGCCTGTGATCTTGTGGGCTATGATGAAAGATACGAGGGAGTAGTAACATCACTGCTCGGAAGGATCGCTGTAGCTGAGGATATAGACCAGGCAGGTGCCATAGCAAAGAAATTCGGATATAAATTCAGGATCGTCACGCTTGACGGTCAGGTGGTAAATGCGGGCGGTTCGTATACAGGCGGTTCGGTGAACAGGTCAAGCGGCATACTCACGAGAAAGAATGAGCTTGACGGCATCGCTGCCGATATAAGAGAAAAGACCGCAAGGGAAAAGGAGCTTAAGGAGCAGTACGGCAGGCTTAAGGCGGAATGCGACAAAGCTGCCATAGATACTGAAGCTCTCGAGGTTGATCTTCGCCGTATGAACGAGGATAAGATAAGGTATGAGAGCGAACTCAAGCGTATAGCACAGCTCGAGGAACAGAACGAGAACGCAAGAAATCTTGCGGACGAGACCGCAGCACGGCTTGAAAAGAAGCGCAGGGATACAGAGAAGATCATATCCGTAAACGAGGAGAAGCTTGCTGAGGCAGAGAAGCTGATAGCTGCAGCCCAGGAGGAATCCGGTGCGGACGGTGCCGAGTATGAAAGGCTCAGGCAGCGCCGCGAGGAGCTTTCTTCAAGGATATCGGATATGAGCATAGCCCGCACATCCCTTGAAAAGGACAGGGAGACGGCGCTTGCCTTCGTTGAGGATCTGAAGGAGCAGGGGAGAAGGACCGGTGATATCTCCGCTGAGCATACAGTTGAGATTTCAAATCAGAGAGCGCTGATAGACGGCTTCCGC
>CACZPE010000186.1 GCA_902782875.1 uncultured Ruminococcus sp.
GGGGTTTTTCAAAAAAAATCATAATACACCATAATATATTTCTGTTTTCCGCTTTACAATGCGCAATAAACATACTGTAGAAATGTATGGCATTATGCTCTTTATTATTGTATATAGAGCCAAAATACACTTTATTTTACTTATTTTTCATACAGACTTATTGTCAAATTAATCTTTTTATGCTATATTATCATCGTAAGATGTAGAATAGAGAAATTTTGTGTGCTCGGGATCGGTCGGGCATAAGATGAGAAAGGATCTGAACTGTATGTCCTTTTTTGATGTATTGAGTCTGCTTGGCGGTCTTGCCATGTTCCTTTACGGTATGGGACTTCTCAGTGACAAGCTTGAGAAGATCGCAGGCGGAAAGCTTGAAAAGATATTCGAAAAACTGACATCAAACAAATTCAAGGGTATGCTGCTCGGTATACTCGTAACAGCTGTAGTTCAGTCTTCCACTGCGACGACAGTCATGCTTGTAGGTTTTGTTAACTCAGGGCTGATGAGACTGTCGCAGGCTATTTCGGTAATTATGGGTGCCAATATCGGTACCACCGTTACTTCATGGATACTCAGCCTCTCGGGGCTTGAAGGAGATAATTTCTTTCTCCAGCTGATAAAGCCGATAAATATTGCTCCTATAGCAGCCCTTATCGGTGTTATCATGAGAATGATATCAAAGCACGACAAGAAAAAGGATATAGGCGGTATCCTGGTGGGATTTGCGCTTCTGATGATAGGCATGAATACTATGTCTGAGGCAGTTGCTCCCCTGCAGTATGATCCTGAGTTCCAGAAACTGCTCGGTGCGTTCACAAACCCTGTTCTCGGCATAATCGTCGGCGCGATAATCACCGCGATACTCCATTCTTCCGCAGCTTCCATAGGTATGCTGCAGGCTTTTGCAACAAAGACCCAGTCGTTCACTTTCTCAATGGCGCTGCCGATACTTCTCGGTCAGAACATAGGTACCTGCGTAACCGCTCTGTTCTCTTCTGTAGGCGCCAACAAGAACGCAAAGAGAGTTGCCATTGTACACCTCTATTTCAATGTGATTGGCGCTGCAGTCATCCTCACCCTTTACTATGTCTTTGATGCGATTTTTGATTTTGCATTTGCAGATGATAAGGTAACGGGCTTCTCGATAGCCCTTGTACATACAGTATTCAACCTGTTCACAACGATACTGCTTCTCCCCTTCACAAATCTCCTTGAAAAGCTTGCATATCTGACGATCAAGGACGATGACGGAAGCAGCAATGTTGAGATGCCTGTCGTACTTGATGACCGTCTTCTCAAAACCCCCGGTGTTGCTATAGAACAGTGCCGCAATGTCACAAACAGAATGGCTTCCATATCCAAAAACACCATATCTCTTGCGATAGATGTACTCAAACACTACGACGACGACAAGGCACAGATGATACTCCTCGATGAAGACTGCGTTGACAGATATGAGGACAATATCGGTTCTTACCTTGTAAAGCTTTCAGGACGAAGCCTTGTCCCCGAGGACAACAAAAAAGTATCCTCCATGCTTCACGCCATAGGAGATTTTGAGAGAATTTCCGACCACGCCGTGAATCTCCTGGATTCTGCCAAGGAAATATACGAGAAGGAGCTTGAATTCTCCCAGAGTGCAAAACAGGAACTGGATGTTCTTTTCAGGGCACTGCAGGATATCCTTGATATCACCGTGCAGGCATTCACTTATCATGATACGGTGCTGGCAAGAAAGGTAGAGCCCCTGGAAGAAGTTGTGGACAGCCTCTGTGCTGAAATGAAAAACCGTCATATACAACGTCTTCAGGACAATACCTGTACTATAGAGCAGGGATTTGTATTTACCGATCTGCTGACCAATGTGGAAAGAGTTTCAGATCACTGCTCGAATGTCGCGGTAAATCTTATACAGATAAGCGACAACAGCTTTGATAATCACCAGTATCTTCACGATCTCAAGACAGAAGACAATCAGGAGTTCCTCAACAAATACGATGAGTACTCCATCAAATACCTTCTTCCGAAGATATAACTCATATGATAAAAGCCATAACAAACTGTATCACGGTTTGTTATGGCTTGTTTTTATGGTCTGTTTGCAAACTCGACTATCGCAGCAAGAAGATCGGCAATCTCATTTTTTGAAAACTGAGCATCTGCACCCGATTCAACACACTTTTTCGATGTGACATCATCGACAAGCGATGAAAACAGTATAACAGGGATATTCGGGAAGCTTTCCTTAATAATCTTGCTAAAATGCAGCCCGTCCATCCTGGGCATCTCTATATCGCTTA
>CACZPE010000187.1 GCA_902782875.1 uncultured Ruminococcus sp.
CTGCGCATAACGATACACGAGGGGCGAAACAGACAGATAAGACGTATGTGCGAGGCTGTCGGCCTTGAGGTAGTAAGACTGCGCCGCACTTCCATCGGCCCTCTCAAGCTCGGCATGCTAAAGCCCGGCACCTACAGGGAGCTCACCCGTGAGGAGCTCAGGGCACTCCGTGCTGCTGCATCGGTCAAGTGACCCGATGAAAAAAGTTATCGTCATCGGCTCGCCCGGTGCGGGAAAAAGCGTTTTCTCAAAGGCTCTTGCGGATAAGACAGGTCTGCCGCTTTATCATCTTGACAATCTTTACTGGCGTGCAGACAGGACGCATATCACCCGCGATGAGCTCACACAGAAGCTGTGTAGCATCATGCAGAGCGATGAATGGATAATAGACGGGAATTACACAGGCACTATGGAAATGCGGATGAAAGAAGCTGATACCGTATTCTTTCTCGACTTCCCGTCAGAGATATGCATAGACGGCATAAAAAGCCGCGTGGGAAAGCCAAGGGATGATATCCCGTGGACTGAAGACAAAATCGATGAGGAGTTCTTTCAGTTTGTGAAGGCTTTCGGAGAGGAAACACGGCCGCGGATAGAGCGGCTGCTCTCGGAATATCACGGTAATATATACAGATTTACAGGCAGAAATGATGCGGACAGCTTCATTGAAGGTCTGTAATAATGTTTTTCAGGGTACATCAGTACCCTGTTTTTGTTATACGGTGACTTTGTCTGCACAAAAACTTACTATATATGCTATATGCACAAAATCGCTTGAAAAGCTCCGCAAAATATGATAGGATATACATATCGGCTGTAAGTCGTGATTTCATAAAGGGGTGTTTATATGGCGATGATGGAAAGGCCGCAGGTAAATAATACAAACGGCGGCAAAACATGGGAGCATAAATTTGAGAAGTTTAATCTGAAGGTATTCGTTCCCGACAACGATCTTGACGGTCAGACAAACAACTACAGCTTCCGCGCGCCTCTGCTGCTCGTATTCGAGGAAACAGCACAGGATATGGACAGTGCGGTGAGCTTTGCAAAAAGCAGCGGTCTTGCGGATATAGCGGCAGCATATGATTCAAGCGTGCTGTTTGTATACCCGACCTCAGGCAGCTGGAAAAACGAGACCGCGGACCTTTATGCCGCAGTCATCTCCGAGATAAAGATGATACCTGCCTATAAGGACGGTATAGTAGAGAACTACGATTTCCTTGCACAGCAGTTCAAGGGCTACTTTGCAAGAGGTGCGATATTCCGCACGGATATATACAGCTTCGGTGCATCCGCAGACTATGTGGCAAAAAATCTGCTTGATACATTACAGGGCGAATACCTGTGGGGCCCGGGCGAGATAACCCCTGCGGTATGCTCTATGGAAAGACTGAGCATCGTGCCTGATGTGAAACGCCGTGACATAGCCGTGATAAGCACCGCGAACAGCGATGAGATAAACCGTTCCTTTGACGGATGCGAAAATCTGCTGATAAAGGACAAGGCAGACTATAAGGATGATTTCTATTCATTCGTATGGAAATTCAAGATGTGGTGCGGTAAGATAGAGCTTGAGCCCGATTTCGGCGCTCTCGGCATGACAGAAGATGTCGGGTATATCGAAGTCGATACCTCCCCTGACAACATAAGCCCGTTCAAGGATGACAAGACACACAAGGCAGGATATTTCGCCTACTACAACAACGGCATCTTTGACAGCAAAGTACCGCTCGTCATAGGCTTCCACGGCGGCGGCGACAGCTCGATGTATCTCACCTTCGTTGCAGGCTGGTGGGAGATCGCGCATAAATACGGCTTCCTGTTCGTATCCGTGGAGAACCACCAGTTCATCACCGCTACAGAAGCCGCTCAGATGATAAAGGAGCTGCAGAAAAGATACAATATCGATGAGCACCGCATATATGCCACAGGCTTCTCCATGGGCAGCGGCAAGACATGGGATCTCTATCAGGAGTGCCCCGAACTGCTGGCGGGAATAATGCCCGCAAGTGCGCTGTTCCCCGTATATACTACATTCTTCGGCAGACCTGTCACCGAAAACCTCAACAAGACCGTGGCAGTGCCCGTATTCTATTCGGGCGGCGAGGAGTCGCACCTCCCCGAGCTTCCTTTCCAGGCGGATTCTGCGCTTGAGAGGCTGAAATACGTTGCCGAGGTCAACCGCTTAAACAAGGATTTTGAAAGCCTTGATTTCAATGACAAGGATAAATGGGAGGACCGCATCTGGGGATTAAAGGCAGACCGCACCGAAAAGATACCCGATGAGGAAAGAGGCAGCATCCTGACTGTAAACTACTACAACAGCGATGACGGTGTATGCCGCACAGCCCTTGCAAGCGTTAGCGGACAGGTGCACGAATGCAGACAGCACAGCGTCGAGAACGCATGGAAATTCATATCAAAATTCACAAGATGATACCGGAGAATGACATATGGACAAGATATTTCACAAAAACCCTATAATAAAGGATATATACACAGCCGACCCCGCGCCTATGGTATACGGTGATACGCTGTATCTCTACACCACACACGATGAGGATATACTCGTCAACGATTTCTATACCATGTACGACTGGCGCTGCTTTTCCACAAAGGATATGGTAAACTGGACAGACCACGGGAAGATATTCTCCCTTGATGATATATCCTGGGCGGATGACAGAGCGTGGGCACCGCAGTGCTGTGAACGCGGCGGCAAATTCTATCTCTACTGCCCCGTGCATAAAAAGGACGGCGGCATGGCTATAGCCGTGGGAGTATCCGACAGCCCTGCAGGACCCTTCACGGATATCGGCCATCCCCTTGTTGACGAGGGCGACTGGAACGATATAGACCCCACCGTATACATAGACGATGACGGCACGGCATATCTCTATTTCGGCAATCCCGAGCTGCGCTACGTTATACTCAACGAGGATATGGTATCCTATGACGAGAGCGTGGGTATAGTACGCATACCCATGACCGTGGAGTCTTTCGGAAAGGGCAGCCACAACACGGGCACCACCTACGGCGAGGGCCCCTGGTTCTACAAGAGGAACGGTATATACTACATGGTATATGCGGCCTTTGCTGCTGTGGATGAGGGCACGGAGCTCGAGGAGCGTCCGAAGGGCGACCAGGCTCAGATAAACGAGCATCTTGCCTACTCCACCTCAGATTCTCCCACAGGGCCGTGGAAATACGGCGGAGTGCTTATGACAGAGGAAGGCGGAGTATTCACAAATCACCCGGGCATCGCCGAATTCAGGGGGCATAACTATCTGTTCTATCATACAGGAGAGCTACCCGGAGGAAGCCTTTTCCACCGCAGTGTATGCGCAGCGGAATTTGAGTACAATCCCGATGGCTCTATCGACCCGATAGCAAAGTGCGAAGGTGTGGAAAAGATATGATCACAGAGGTCTGCTGCGTATGCAGCAGGCCTTTTTTGCTGTATATGTGAAAATCCTGTGATAATTCACATCAAAATATTGACTTTGGCTGTTTCGGGGTGTATAACGGATATGGTCATGTATGACCGTCATATATGACCGAATATTTCTGTCAGGGTTGGACAGAAAAAAAGCGAGTAAAGTATCATGAA
>CACZPE010000188.1 GCA_902782875.1 uncultured Ruminococcus sp.
AGCCTTGAACGCCTGAACATCCCGTACATAGACCTGTACTGGCTCCATGCCCCTGTCAATATACGGGAGAATATGACCGAACTGGCAGAATGTCTTAAGGACGGCCTGATAAAGAGCATAGGCCTTTCAAACGGAAGCACCGATGACATTCTACTTGCCTCAAAGGTGCTTGAAGAAAACGGCACACAGCTTTCAGCGATACAGAATCATTACAGTCTGCTGTCCTTTGAACGGGAGCAGGCGATGCTTGAACTATGCAAAAAGAGGGGCATTATCTTCTTCGGATATATGCTGCTCGAACAGGGCGCACTCTCGGGGCATTACGACAAGGATCATACATTTGAGCTGCTTTCCGCAAGAGGGCTTGCCTTCGGTAAAAGCAAATTCATAAAGGCAGACAGGCTCATCACATATGAAAGGCAGCTTGCGGAGAAATACGACGTTGACTGCTCACAGATACCTATAGCATGGGGCATATCAAAGGGTGTCGTTCCCATAGTGGGTATCAACAAGCCTCATCACGCCGACAGTCTTGCAGCAGGCACAGAGCTTTTCCTCACAGAGGATGAGACCACAGAGCTTGAACGCCTTGCACTTGAAAGCGGCGTGAAATGCAGGGGCTCCTGGGAAATACACTGACCGAAAGGTCGGGGGTGAATAATATGGATATATGTTCTTTGACAGACAGGCTTTTCCCCGCTGTCACAAACGAGGTCAATAAGATCGGGGATATAATATATTATGCTCAGAGCGATATTACCTGCTATATCATCAGGGGTGAACACGGCGATCTTCTGATAGACACTGGCATGCCGCAGACATGGAGCGGTATGCACAGGTGGCTGGAAAAATATGACATACGGTATGTACTGCTCACTCACGCCCACGCAGATCACGACTGGAATGCCGCGAAGCTGCAGAAAACAGGGGCAAAGATACTGCTTTGCGAGCGCGACAGGACACTGCGGCAGAATTATCTCTCGCAGCCGGTCAAGCCTTCTATGCCGAAATATACTTTCAGAAATTACACCCAGTGGATAAACGGCAGCTTGTTCAAAAGTCCGCCGTATAATGCGGATATATATTTTGACGCAAAAGACAGAAGCTTACTGAAAAAACTTGGCTATGATGCAGATATCGTACCGCTGCCCGGGCATACCTACGGGTCTGTGGGTGTATACAGCAAGGGGGTACTGTACTGCGGTGATGCTTTCACAGGGATATGGAAGCGCCCTGATATCACACCGCATGCTGTAAGCCCGAAGCTGATGCGAAAGTCACTTGAACGTATACAGAGGCTCTCGCCCGAATATCTGGCCTGCGGTCACGGTCTGCCGATGAGATTTGAGGATGCTTTACCCGTTATAGAGGATTATCTGCGGGATTTTTCCGGATGACTATTATATAAAAAATTTTTTCAGCTTTCGGTAGCAGAAGAATTTTCACGTGGAGCAGCTTATGACGAAACCCCGTCGGGAAACTGATGATTCCCGACGAGGCTTTTTTTCAGAAAACATTTTCTTGACTGACATCACTGTGAAGATCAGTAATTATGCCAGTCTTTAAATCTGAGATCTTTCAGATCAAGCCTGTCATATGCTGAGCATATCAGTGCCCAGTCATATATATCGGAGCATTCAAAGCTTATATCACTGGCTGACAATACCAGGCTTTCAGGCTTGATGCCCTTTATAAAATTATCAAGGTTGAACATCGGGGCATTTCTCCTCAATGAGCCTTCAAAGTCGCCCTTTTCAACACTGCCGTCATTCGGCTCGCCCTTGCCGTAGCCCTTATATCCTGCTGAATCCAGCGGTATGTCGTAGAAATCAAAATCAGGATCATCATAATCAAATCCCGGTACTCTCAGCTCTTCCCTTTCCCAGAATTCTCTGCCGCAGCCATCCATATCATGATAGATATGATACAGGAAGTCGCTGTTGATCATCTTTATATTCTTCTGTATCTTCTCTTCCGTTTCATTGAAGATCCTGGTAATATACGCTGCGATCTCTTCATCGGAAACATCCCCGTCTTTGGTCATCTCATAGACACTGTCCCACTCGTCCCTTATATCTGAACAGTCACAGTCCACGGATATCTGATCATCCTTGTACAGACCCATATATCCGAAATCGAATGTCCCCTTTACCTTAAACTTACCGTCTTCTACATATACTGTAACCATATCATACCCGTCCTTTTCGTTGTTGTCCCGCTGCTCCGTTATCATGCGGATTTTTGGGGAGCGGTTCTAAGCTATGTAATTATACCGCATATAGGGTATGCTTGTCAAGTGCGGGGGAAGACTTACCGAAAGTATACAGACGGGCAATACACCCGAAAGCTTTTATATGTGATTTCGGACGCAGAGATCATCTTTAAACGTATCAGCTCTCCCACCCGGCG
>CACZPE010000189.1 GCA_902782875.1 uncultured Ruminococcus sp.
ATGAGGATGCATGGAACAAGTTCAACCCTGAGGGCTTTGAGTACTTCCACGGAGATTATTTGAACGGTGAAATGCCCGAAGGTGATAGTTATGAAAAATATATTGCAGGCTTTTATACGCGCAATAAAAACTATAAAAATGGTTATTTTGTAAGAGAGTACAGCGAGACTGATCCGCGTGAGGACAGAGCAACGATAATGGAAATAGTTTGCCCATCCTCTGTTATGAACGGGAATTATAAAGTGGATGAGGAGTTGGAGAAATATCCTCATATCAAAGCAAAGCTCGATTTTATGGGTGAATGGAGCAAGCAGTATTTCGGCTATGTATACTGGGATGAGATGATAAAGAATAAATATGTTCCCGCACCGGGAGAAGTTTTGGGGTGATATCCACAAAATACAACAGCCAAACGGCTGAATGATTGTTGGATATTTCGCCATAAAAATACGGCGGAAGAAACGTATATATATTGGAGCCGATGATAAGGCATTCCCCAAAACATATATAGAACAAAAAGGAGACTATGACAATGAAAACAGCAAACATCAGAAAGACAGTATGTATTGCAGCAGCAGTGATCTCGGCATCACTGGCTTCCTGCGGAAAGGTGAATACACCGGAAACGCCCGTGGCAGCACCTGCGGCGGCAGCACAGGATGGTGTGACCACTGATATACAGGCTGATGATGGGAATGCTGTCATACAGCCGGATATACAGACGGTCACTGACAGCGAGACGGCATCTTCCGTTATAGACAGGTTTTCCGATGCGGACTATATTGAAAAAATAGCCGATGGCAGATATCTGGTGATGTACCGTGACTATGCTGTGGATAAGGCGATAGTATATGATGCGAAGAGCGATACACAGATAAACGAGTGCAGGGTAGAGTGCGGATCGAACATCTTCAATGTACCTGTTATCTATCAGGATAAGGGGTTTGGGTTTATTGTACCTCACGATATGGAATCCACTGTTAACGGATATTATTACGATATAAACGGCGAGCTCGTGAACGACTTCGTTATGGATATCGGCACACACTGGGACTCGGAGAGTACACTTGCTCCGGACGGAAGTGCGATGTATGTTGTGCTCAGCGACAAAGCGGATTCTGATATTATCGGTTTTACTGATAATGATGGAGTTGCAGACAAGAAATTCAAGAACTGCAATACACAGATATATGCAGTATACGCAGACGGAGAAGAAAAGCAGCTGGCGCAGTTCGATGCACACACGGATTTTTATTCCATATATGCCACAGCTGACGGAGAGCATATCGCGCTGGATTATTTCTATCATCCCGAGTTCCGCGAGGGCTTCGATGCACCGGTGAAAGCAGATAAAGGGGAACCTGATGAATTCGGCATAGGGCTCATAAGCACAAAAGGATACACAGACAATGAGATGAAGAAGATATATACAAATGAAAAAAGACTTGAGGATCTGTACGTGAACGATGATAAGTTCACGGTGATATATAAGGATGAGGTGATACGCCTTGTGTCCGACGAGAACGGAGAATACAGCGAGGCACACTATCCTGTCAGCATAGGCGACGGAAGCTCCGCACCCGAGGCATATATATCCGCAAGCGGAGACTACATGGCTTATCCGACTTATACGAGTTATGATAACGATGTTAAGGATACACAGGTGAACGTAGTGCGTTTTGAGGACGGTGAGGCTGTGAATGTATACCAAAAACAGCATGACGGCTGGTTCGTACACTTCCGTCACGAATATGAGCTGACCATGATAGATGAGCAAAGCGGAGAACTCGTCGGAGGATACGACGACCTTACAACTGCGGGTAAATGCGGTCAGGTCTACAGGGCTAATATCTTCAATGATTGATCTGAGAAAATAAAAAAGGAGAGCATAGCGCTCTCCTTTTTGTTTTGCATGATCTTATCAGGAATAGTCCACAACGTCTATCCATCTCATGAGGAAGTCCTTTTCCTCTTCCTTGCCCTTTATGAGCTGTGCGGCAGCCACGATAGGCAGCCAGCCCTGAACGTACTGCTTGGATGTACCGCTCTTGAGGCAGTACTTATCCAGATAAGCATCTGCCAGTGTGGGATTATGCAGGCAGAACAGCAGGTATGTCCTTGCCACATCGGCGGAAGCGTTGCCCTGTCTTGCGGCAGACCAGTTGACAACATAAGTGCCCTCGTCGTTTATGATAACGTTCTTGGGTGCGAAATTGCCGTGGCAGAGCTTGATATGCTTGGGCATGGAGTCGAGCCTTGTGAGCAGCTCATACTTCTTGATCTCGTCGATGGCGCCCAGAGACTTGATCTGTCTTGCCATCTTGTCCTTCAGCTTCGAGAGCAGGGGCATATACTGTG
>CACZPE010000190.1 GCA_902782875.1 uncultured Ruminococcus sp.
ATAATATCTATCCATTGCCTGGATCATCGCGTGAAAGGATTCGGTATAGCTTTTGCTCGAAAAATTAAAGACGTTCGGTGCGGTGGCACAGTAATATAAGCCTGCGAATGCGCTCAGCAGTGCGACCGGCACAGCCATGATGCGGTGTCCGATCCTCCGCTTTGCGGTGATCATCGGGAACAGCGCAAGAATACCGAGCAGGTAAAGCGGAATGAAATAGCTGAGAAGATCCATAAAGGAGCTGACATACAGCACAAAATGTGCAATGCAGATCAGCAACGGCAGCAGGCAGAGGAGCCGCCAGTGCCCCAGCTTTTTTTGGTCATCACGCCAGATATGATGCAAAACTGCAAGTATCAGCATGACAAGAAGAACACCGATGCCCCAAAGCATCTGTGTTTTGTTTGCCGTTGCAAATAAATGTCGAAGTGAACTAAAAAAAGTATTCATTGGTTTTTCCTTTCCGCTTTCTATGTCTGTAGCAAAAATATGTAGACAGTATACCATATTATCAGCAAAAAAGCAAGCGAAAAAGCAAAATATGATACGATTCAGTTCTTACACCGCACAGGAAAGCTTTTTAGACGCACTGGTATAAATCACGGCTTTTGTGTATGCCACTTTTGAAATGTCCTGCAGATCTGCGGCACGGTTAACTTTTCTTTATCTGTTTACAGTTTGTCTGTATACTCTGTTCTGTTTTGTGCTACTATGACATAGGGGTGGTTTTATGCCGATAACTATAAGGAATGCTGTGATATCAGACTATGCGGCTATAGCAGAGCTTGCAAGGACATCTCTGGGATATGACTGCGATGATGAGCTTGTAAAGGACAGGCTCGCCCGTACAGACTCTGACAGTGAGGTGGTGTTCGTTGCCGAGAAAGACGGCACTGTGACCGGATTTGTGCATGCTCATATATATGAGGTGCTTTACTATCAGCCCATGATAAATATACTCGGCCTTGCGGTATCTGAAAACCAGCGCAGGCAGGGCATCGGCAGACTGCTTATGCAGCGCGCGGAGCAGTGGGCCGTGGGAAACGGCATAGAGCTTGTGAGGCTGAATTCAGGCGGGAAGAGGACAGGTGCTCATGAATTCTACCGTTCCATCGGCTTTGACAACGAGAAGGTACAGCTGAGATTTCTCAAAAAAATATGATTTGAGAAAAAAACTCTTGACAAACCAAAAAAGTTGTGATAAACTCAAACCATAATCAAAAATGCGATGACAGGAACAAAAGCTGCATTTACGATCACAGAGAGCCGCGGTTTCGGTGCAAGGCGGTATCATGGTGCGGTCATAACTCGTCCTTGAGCATTCCTCTGAAAGCATATACGATATGCGATTAGGCGGGAACGGGCTTCTCCCGTTACAGGGAAGCGCATTGTCAGATGCGGCTGAGGTATGTTATACATACGAATGAGAGTGGTAACACGGGTTTTTGCTCGTCTCTTGTGTCATACAGACACAGAGCGGGCTTTTTTGTTTTTGCCGGCAAAACGGAGGAAAGATCATGAACGCAAAGAAGTATTCCAGAGGTTATTTCTGCCCGCCTGAGCCCTGCTATGAGTGGGTAAAGAAAGAGTATATCGACAAAGCACCGCAGTGGTGCTCGGTCGATCTGCGCGACGGCAATCAGGCGCTGGTTATACCCATGAGCCTTGATGAGAAGCTGGAGTTTTTCAAAAAGCTCGTGGACACAGGATTCAAAGAGATAGAGGTGGGATTCCCTGCGGCTTCGGAGACAGAATATGAATTCTGCCGCGCGCTCATCGAAAGGAATATGATCCCCGACGATGTGTCGATACAGGTGCTCACCCAGTCGAGAGAGCATATCATAAAGAAGACGTTTGAGGCGATAGAAGGCTGCAAAAACGTGATCGTGCATCTCTACAACTCCACATCCGTCGCACAGAGGGAGCAGGTCTTCAGAAAGACCAAGGAAGAGGTAAAGCAGATAGCAGTTGACGGTGCGGTGCTCTGTGAGCAATACAGACAGACATCCGGTGCGGATATACGCTTTGAGTATTCTCCCGAGAGCTTTACAGGCACGGAGCCCGAGTATGCACTCGAGGTGTGCAATGCTGTGATAGACGTATGGAAGCCCACTGCGGACAGAAAGGTGATAATAAATCTGCCTGTCACTGTCGAGATGTCGCTGCCTCATGTGTATGCATCACAGATAGAGTATATGTCTAAGCATCTTCATTGCAGGGAGAATGTGATACTCTCCATACATCCGCACAACGACAGGGGATGCGGCGTTGCTGATGCAGAGCTGGGTCTCCTGGCAGGCGGCGAGAGGATAGAGGGCACATGCTTCGGCAACGGAGAGAGAACGGGAAATGTGGATGTGGTCACTCTTGCGATGAATCTCTATTCTCACGGTATAGACCCGGGCCTCGACTTCTCGGATATGCAGTCCCTCGTTGAGGTATACGAAAGGGTAACGAAGATGAAGATAGGGGAAAGAGTACCCTATGTGGGCAGCCTGGTATTTGCCGCGTTCTCGGGCTCTCATCAGGATGCTATCGCAAAGGGCATGAAGTGGCATGATGAACATGATCCCGATCACTGGAACGTGCCCTATCTTCCTATCGACCCGAAGGATGTGGGCAGAGAGTACGAATCGGATGTTATACGCATCAATTCTCAGTCCGGCAAGGGCGGCATCGGCTATATCATGGAGCAGATGTTCGGCATAGATATGCCGCCTAAGATGCGCGAGAGCTTCGGATATGAGGTCAAGAGCGTATCCGATCACAGCCACAGGGAGCTCAGCCCGAAGGAGATCGAGCAGATATTCTACGACAGGTACGTAAATGTAGTTACCTCCTTTGCCATAGATGAATACCATTTCAGACAGATAAACGGCATTACAGCCAATGTATCCGTTGTCAGAAACGGCAGGAACATATCCCGTGAGGCTGTCGGCAACGGCCGTCTTGATGCGGTATCCAACGCTATCAAGGATTCCCTTGGCATAGACTTTACAGTAGTGACGTACAAGGAGCATGCCCTTGAGACCACATCGAAATCAAAGGCTGCCGCATATGTGGGGATACAGACGGACAAGGGAGTATTCTGGGGCGCGGGGATAAAGACGGATATCATCGATGCTTCTGTCAGTGCCCTTGTTTCTGCGGTGAACAACAGCGGCATAGTATGATAGTATGATCATGGTACTGCCTTAACGGATATGGAGATGAGAGCTGTGAAATACGTATATATCTATCGTATGACTGCCGATACGGGACTGGCTCCCTGCGTCGGAAACGGGCTGCTGTCGCTTGCCTGCTGCAAGGGCGGCCAGGTCAAGAACGGCATACCGATACTTACAGGGCTCAGGTACTGGATAGGAACAGCAAGAAATGGTATTGACTATATGCAAGATGATGTTTACATAATAGGTATATATAAGTCAATGTTCTTGTATATGGCCAGAGTAACAAATGTTGTGACTATGGAAGAATACTATAACGGAATGTCAAATGGCAGAAAAGATGATATTTACTCCTTTGATGGAGTACGTCTTGTGCGTAACAGAAAGTTCAGAGAATCCGGTGTGCACACTGATGTATTGCAGAATATCAGAGATATTGCAGGCAAATATGTTTTGATATCAGATGATTTCATATATCTTGGAAAAGATGCGGTAAATTGTGATACAGTGAGCAGATATGCGCCTGAAACCAGAGGACAGAAGCTGTACACCGGAGAAACGGCAGAGTTCATCATTTCCGAATGCGAGCAGTTCAGAGATGGTAAAAGGCACTATCCTTCCGAAAGCATGGCAGACTGTGGTGAATGACAATGAAAATAATTCTGTCACGCAAAGGCTTTGATTCTTCAAACGGAGGATGCCCCAGCCCTATAATGCCTGATGGTACGCTTCTGTCATTACCGATACCGTGTGATGCTGACAGGGATCGTTATGAAGAACTTTGCTATAACGGGATGACATACAGGGATATTCTGTCACAGATAAATCCGGGCGGAAAATATGATCATTGTCATGTTGATCCGGATATCAGAGAGAATATCAGATCTCATTGTATAAAAGGCTGGCAACCTGCTTTCGGTCAGATCGGAGCAGCGCAGGGAGTGCTAAGGAATGCGAAAGTTGAAATTGGCGATATTTTTCTCTTTTTTGGGTGGTTCAGGCAGACTGAGA
>CACZPE010000191.1 GCA_902782875.1 uncultured Ruminococcus sp.
AGCTGAAAAACGAGCCAGGCACCATATATGAATACTGCAACACCAATTACAAGCTTCTTGCGATGCTTGTAGAAAAGGTATCAGGACAGGATTTTGCTGATTTTGTAAAGGAAAACGTCTATGACAAGTGCGGTATGGAGCATTCAAGCATTGCTGCTGTCGGCGATGTTACAAGTGTACCGAGAGAGACATCTTATCCCCACTGCACGTATACGCATTTCATAAGAGGTGCGGGAGATATGCACTCCTGCGCTGCAGATCTCATCGCATATGACCGCGCACTTATGGCAGAAAAGATACTAAACGGCGATTCACTTGAAAAAATGTTCACCATGGACAAATCCTACGGCTGCGGATGGGAAAAGCTGAGCAGGACATCTCCCCATTATGAACACAACGGCAGCGTGGTGACCTATGTATCTGACAATGTGATATACAACACCGAAAAATACGGGCGTATATACCTGATACAGTTATATCCCAACAACGACAGAGATACACTCCGTAAAATGATGAGCATCAACGATTCTCTCAGACTTGAATTTGATTATTCATAACATGAAAAACCCGCTTCCGATATTCGGAAGCGGGTTTTCTGATACATTCAGCTTACCTTTCCTGCGGCGATCTGCTCTGCAAGGAAATCCTCGGCAGAGAGTTCAAAGCCTGTCTTTTCCCAGGCATCGCAGAGAGATTCGACCTGATGAGGACCGAGCGAAAGCCCTGCAGCCTTTACAGCCTTATCCATCTGGGACTTTCTGGATACTGTATCGTCAGCAGCTGTACCGCCCGACACCATAGTAAGGTCATCAATTCTGAGTTCATTTGCGTATTTCATTGTATTTCCTCCTGTGGATGATCTCATCGGGAATCATACTGTGAACATATCATGTCTATCCTTGATATATATTATAACACGAATATCCGCAGATGTCAAGAGAAATACAAATGAATTTTATAAGCGGGCAGTGTCCGCAGCCGTTATCCTATTCCGGTCTGTCTGCAGATGTTTTTATACTCTTACTCTTGCACTTTATACTATTATATGCTATAATATAATGGATTATGTAATCAAGGACTGATATTATGTCTGTATACGGAAAATATGAAGATCTGCTGCCTCTTGTACTGAGCGATATTAAGCGCAGGATAGAGGATTATACCCTGGAGGAAGAAAAGCGTACGGGAATAAAGCTGCACGAGCATCTTATATGCCGTGTGAAATCCGATGAGAGCATGCGCGACAAGTGCCGCAGGAGCGGACTGCCGGAGAATGAATACAGCGCACTCCACGAGCTGCACGACAGTATCGGGATACGTATAGTATGTGCTTTCATCAGTGATATATACGAAAACATCCGCCATATCAGGGCTCTTGACGGATGCGAGGTAATAACGGAGAAGGATTATATATCCTCCGCCAAGCCCAACGGATACCGAAGCTATCATATGATAATCAAAACCGAACAGCCCTATGAGGACGCCGCGGGGAACTTCCCGGGACAATACTTCATAGAGATACAGCTCCGCACGATAGCTATGGATTCATGGGCAAGCCTTGAACATCAGCTCAAATACAAGAAAAACATAAAGAACCAGGCACTTATCGTATCGGAACTCAAAAGATGCGCAGACGAGCTTGCATCCTGTGATATATCCATGCAGACGATAAGAGAGCTTATGGAAATGGAGTGATCATTTGAAACTTCTTCTCGCTGAGGATGAAAAGGACCTGTCAAGGGCACTCACAGCCGTGCTCGGACATTCCGGCTATGAAGTAGATACTGCATTCAACGGTCAGGAGGCTGTTGAATTTGCGGAGAAAAACACCTACGATGCGATGATATTTGATATTATGATGCCTGTTATGGACGGCATCGAGGCGCTTACTAAAATACGCAGCAGCGGCGACACTACGCCTGTACTGCTTCTCACCGCCAAGGCTGAGATAAACGACAGGATCGCGGGACTTGACAGCGGTGCTGACGATTATCTGACAAAGCCCTTTGCTATGGGCGAACTTCTCGCACGCATACGCTCCCTTACAAGACGTGCGGAAGGATATACTCCTCATACCCTGACATTCGGCACGGTATCTCTTTCCATAGATGATCTGGAGCTTTCGTGCAAAAACAGCGTCAGACTCTCAGGACGCGAAGGAAAGCTTATGAGTTATCTTATGATGAACACCGCAAGAGAACTCTCAACGGCTGATATATTCTCCCATGTATGGAAGGATGAGCAGGAGCTTGGAGAGACGGTGGTGTGGGTATACATAAACTATCTCAGAAGCAAGCTGCGTTCCATAAACGCAGATATCTCAATAATCGGAGAAAACGGCGGCTCATATATACTTAAGGAAATCAGCTGATGGGACAGAACATGATAAAGAAACTGCGCAGACGCTTTGTTGCCATGTCGTCTGCGGTCATATTCATAATACTCATATTCGTGATATCCTGTATCAACGGTATGAACGCCATATCGGGATACCTTGAGATAAATGATATGCTAAGCTACATATCACAGTCTGCGGGAAGTATGCCTTCATTTGAAAGCACAGTACCAGAGGAAGGCTATAAATTCAGGGTTACAGCCGAAACGCCTTATGAAACAAGGTATTTCAGCTTAATAACAGATGCAGACGGCAGAGTTATCTGGCACGATTATGAGCATATAGCGGC
>CACZPE010000192.1 GCA_902782875.1 uncultured Ruminococcus sp.
GACATTCCAGGGCGTTACCGAGGATTCCAAGAACGAGCTCTACCTCCGTCCTGAGACAGCACAGGGTATATTTGTCAATTTCGCGAATATACAGCGCACCACCCGTAAGAAGATACCCTTCGGCGTTGCTCAGGTCGGTAAATCCTTCAGAAATGAGATCACACCCGGTAACTTCATATTCCGCGTAAGAGAGTTTGAGCAGATGGAGCTTGAATTCTTCTGCAAGCCCGGTACCGATCTTGAGTGGTTCGATTACTGGAGAAGCTTCTGCCGTGACTGGCTGCTTTCTCTTAATATAAGCGAGGAGCATCTCAGACTGCGCGATCATGACAAGGAGGAGCTCTGCTTCTACTCAAAGGCTACTACAGACTTTGAATATCTCTTCCCCTTCGGCTGGGGCGAGCTCTGGGGCGTTGCTGACAGAACAGACTATGACCTTACACAGCATATCAACACTTCCGGCAAGAGCCTTGACTACTTTGATCCCGAGACCAATGAGAGATATATTCCTTATGTCATCGAGCCTTCTCTCGGCGTAGAGAGACTCTTCCTTGCAATAGTATGCGAAGCGTATGATGAAGAGAATATCGGTACTGAGGACAAGCCTGATGTGCGTGTGGTAATGCACTTCCATCCTGCTCTCGCTCCCTTCAAGGCATGTGTGCTCCCGCTTTCCAAGAAGCTCGGCGATAAGGCTACAGAGCTTTATGATGAGCTTTCCAAGCATTTCAGTGTTGATTACGATGAGGCAGGCTCCATCGGAAAGAGATACCGTAGACAGGATGAGATCGGTACTCCTTTCTGCATAACCTACGACTTTGACACTGAAACAGACGGATGTGTCACTGTACGTGACAGAGATACCATGGAGCAGGAAAGAATCCGCATTGACGATCTTGTATCCTATATCGAGAATAAAATAAAGTTCTGATTTAAAAAGGCTGTGTACTCTGATGAGCACACAGCCTTTATTCAAGTCCGTATTCATACAATCTGCGGCTTGCTTCGTGAAGAGCATGCCGTCTTCTTTCGTAATCGGGCATTATCTGACCGACCATTTCCCAGAATTCTCTGCTGTGATCCATATGTCTTGTATGGCACAGCTCATGGACTATCACATAGTCTATCAGTTCTTCATCGGCTGCTATCAGTTTCCAGGAAAGGTTTATCACCTTCTGGGATGAACAGCTGCCCCATCTTGTTCTGGCAGAATTGATCTTTATATCCTTTACAATGATCCCCAGACGATCTGCAAGGATCTTTGTGCGGGGGATAAGTATCTTTTTTGCAACAGATCTGTATATCCTCTGTATCATGGGCATCATCTGCTCAGTGGTGCTTTCGGGAAGATAGAATGTCCCGTTGTTATATCCGTATGGTCTGATATGTACTACTTTGCAGTACCCGCCAAGCAAAGGAAGCTTGTCAGGTACTGCAGACAGGTTTTTAAGCCTTTCATCATTCTTTACCGATATATTCCCGATGTGTTTATTGATCCAGTCCTGCTTATTGCTTACAAATGACAGTATGGCTTCATCTGAAGCTTTGTATGGAGCTTTTACGGTGATTTTGCCGTATCGGTCGATATTGATCGATATGGTTTTTCTTTTGCTGCGTAGTATTTCGTAATCCATTATAACACCCCAGTATAAGTATATCAGTATTAAATGAAAAAAGCAGTGTGATGATGTGAATTTTGGTTATTATCTCTCATTGACACGGGAAAGTATTTGTGCTATGCTTTTGAATAGTGTTTTTGGGGAGGTTTGAACTATGAAAAACGGATATCTGCTGCTGAGGCTTGCTGTAGTCGGAATAGGCCTGTTTATTGCGGGCATATTTATGACCGCAGAAAATATTGCCGACCGCAGCTCTATATCTAAAGGCGTGCTTGATATCAATTCCGTAAGTCTGTCTGATATACAGAAGGGCAGATTCGTAGAGGGCGATATTCAGCTGATATGTGATGAGTTTGCATATCTTGAGGAGTATGACTCCACTTTAGGTGTAAAGCATAATGAAAGA
>CACZPE010000193.1 GCA_902782875.1 uncultured Ruminococcus sp.
CAAAACGGAAATTTCCTTTAAAGATATTCACTGATCTGATCTTTCCTGCAAATTCGAATATATCTTTGAAAAGATACGCATGTATCTGCTGCAGTCCCCTGACAGTACCGACTTCCATACTGTCGATATCTCCTGTCTGATACAGCAGCAATGCGTTTTCAAGGCTTTTTTTGTCCTGCCCTGTCATTATCATCACCTGTCACTTGTTTATATACTCAATAAATTCCTTTTCGCACAGCGGGCGGGAGAAGTAGTATCCCTGCAGATAGTCAACATCGAGATTTGCAAGCAGTGCAGCCTGTTCTGCGGTCTCTACCCCCTCGACAAGCACCTCGCGCTTCATCTGCTTGAACATCTTCACCGTATTCTCGAGCATTATCCTGCCCAGCTCATCCTGTTCAGCACCCCTGAGCAGGCTCTTGTCTATCTTGATGATATCAAAGTTCAGGGACAGCAGTGCATTCATATTCGAATAGCCCGTGCCGTAATCATCCATAGAAAACAGGAATCCATCGCTTTTGAGGGTACTGATGACATGGCTGAGCACCTCATAGTCATCTGCCGCCATAGACTCGGTTATTTCAAAGTTGAGAAGCCTCTTGTCTATGCCGGATTTCTCTACTATAAGATTTATATGCTCCGCAAAGCCGGGCTTCATACATTCTATCACCGAAAGGTTTACATTGATCGAATCCATGCCGTGCACCGCGGGAACGCCGCTCTTTATGAATCTGCATACCTCACCGAGCACAAAATCATCAAGCTGGTCTATAAGACCTATCTGCTCTGCTACGGGTATGAACTCATCGGGACGGATATCTCCGAGCTCCTTGTCATGCATTCTTATAAGCGCTTCAGCACCGTGCAGCTTTCTGTCCTTCATACTGTATGTGGGCTGGAAATATACAGAGAAGCTGTTCTCTTCCAGGCCCCTGGATACTGCGGTCTCAACAGCGTTTCTCCTGATCAGGTAATCAAGATCCGCTCCCGTGAGCACCTTCTTGTCATTGTTATCAGGCAGCGGCGCATCTATCATATAGAAAGCCTGTTTAGCGGTATGGAGCTGTTCACTCGGCAGTCCTGCAGCAAGCACCACCGTCCTGAGCGGTATCTCCATATCATTCAGACGCCACGGGCTGTCAAAGCGCTCGCTAATTTTCTTTGCTGTATCATATACCTGCTCTTCGCTCTTTTCCGTTATTATCATCACATAAGTGCCTGTGTTCGCGTTGTATATATGCGCTCTGCGGTCAACGGAACGCAGAAAATCCGATATCAGCTCCGAAAGTATATCTGTATTCTCAGAGCCCGTGGTCCTGAGTATTATATCAGCATTGGTTATCCTGATAACTATCAGATAAACCGCGCTCCTGTTTATCAGATATCCGTCTATATCAAGCTTCAGGGCTCTGCGGTTATAAAATCCCGTATCCATATCGAGACGGTCATCCTCGCTCTCAACAGAGAGCATGATGCCCATAAGTCCCAGTGCCTCTGCAAAGAGCTCGACCTTGATATTGTCGAAAATAAGCTGTACGAATACTCCTGCCGCAACTACAAAGAAAAAGTAGAACAACGCTGTCCTGCGCTTCTGCGTCAGTGCCTTCCAGTTGGTCATGAGTCTCAGGAACGCAGCCACGAGGAATACGGCAGCTCCTGCATATACTATGATCTCTCCCCAGTTTCTCGTGAATTTGCGGTTCTCGTCATAATAGTATACCCACGAGGTCAGCGGATTTGTCAGTACCACTATCTCAGTCAGTAAAAACAATGCTATGCACAGCATCTTACGCCGGCTTTTCTGTCTGAGAGCCACACCGCATACCGTAGTGACATAGATATAAAACATGGGGCTGAGCGTAGTGTGCAGTATAAAATAGGCATATATCGCCGATCGGTACGCAAAGAAGGACGATTCGCTCTCATTTATGATGGTCTCCGTATACCCCGAGCCTATCTCACAGAGCGAATTGAAGAACACTATATATATCAGTGCGATATAGATATGGTTGTTTCTTTTGTCGGTACGCTGCTGGATGACTGTGAAAAGCAGACAGGTAAGACATATCATCAGCGCAGGAAAACCGAACATAACACGTGTATTCTCGTATATAAACATAATAATCCCCTGTTAAACGGTTGTGAAAAATATCTGTATTAATTATATCACACGCGCAGGGATTTGTCAACTTTGACCACTATACTTATACTATTTTCTACACATATCGGAAAAAGATACGGTTAGGTTTGGATAATATGTATGAATTATGTCTTGATTTTTCAATATCGTATATGGTATAATAGTCCGGTAACACGTTTAAGCGGTCACACCGCCCGAAAAACACCGAAAGGAAAAGAAAATGGATATAAATCAGATCATTGCAGATGAACTAAAGCTCCGCAGGGAACATGTAGACAGTGCAGTAGCACTGCTTGACGACGACAAGACCATACCCTTCATATCAAGATACAGAAAAGAGCAGACAGGCTCTATGGATGATCAGGTGCTAAGACAGCTTTCTGACAGGCTCACATACCTGAGAAATCTTGAAAAGCGCAAGGCTGAGATCACGGCATCCATCGAAAATCAGGAGAAAATGACAGATGAGCTTGCCGCAGCGATCGCCGGAGCTATGACTCTAGTGGAAGTTGAGGATATATATCTCCCCTACAAGCCCAAGAGAAGGACAAGGGCTTCCATCGCCCGCGAAAAGGGTCTTGAACCGCTGGCAGACAAGATCATGCTGCAGCTTGCATCCGCTGACCCCGTGAAGCTCGCAGAAGAGTATACCGATCCCGAAAAGGGCGTTGAAACAGCCGATGATGCAATTGCAGGCGCACTTGACATAATTGCCGAGAATATCTCCGACAATGCGGAGCTTCGCAAAAAGCTCAGGAACACCTATAACACCAGAGGGCATATATCCGCAGCTGCAGCCTCGGAGGAGGCAGATGTCACCTATAAGAACTACTTTGAGTTCGATGAGCCCGTAGCACGCATAGCAGGGCACAGGATACTCGCCCTTGACAGAGGCGAACGCGACGGTGCGCTTAAGGTATCTGTAGCCGCTCCCGAGGGAGAATGTGAACGCATATGCAGGAATATGTTCGTAGTCAACGCATCACCCTGCGGAGAACTCGTAGCTTCCGCCTGTGATGACAGCCTCAAGAGGCTGATACTCCCCTCCGTTGAGCGCGAGATTCGTTCCGCTCTGTCGGAGCAGGCTCAGGAAGGCGCGATAAAGGTATTCGCATCCAATCTCAGACAGCTTCTTATGGCACCTCCCATAAAGAACACCGTTACTCTCGGCCTTGACCCCGGATATGCCCACGGCTGCAAGTGCGCCGTAGTCGATGAAACAGGAAAGGTCCTTGATACTACTATTGTATACCTCACAAAGTCTGAGGGAGAGAAGGAGCGCGCAAAGCGCATACTCTCCTCTATGATCGCAAAGTACGGAGTAACTACTATATCCATAGGCAACGGCACCGCCTCAAGGGAGACCGAGGCCTTCACCGCGGATATGATAAAGGACATCCCCCAGAAGGTAAGCTATATGGTGGTATCCGAGGCAGGAGCATCTGTATATTCCGCATCCAAGCTTGCTGCAGAGGAATTCCCGGATTACGATGTATCACTCAGGTCCGCTGTCTCCATAGCAAGACGTATGCAGGACCCGCTTGCGGAGCTTGTGAAGATCGACCCCAAAGCCATAGGCGTAGGACAGTACCAGCATGATATGCCCAAGGCAAGAATGGATGAGACTCTCGGCGGCGTAGTCGAGGATTGCGTTAACTCTGTGGGAGTAGACCTGAATACCGCTTCCTATTCCCTGCTCTCTTACATCTCGGGAATAAACGCATCGGTTGCAAAGAATATAGTCGCATACCGCGAAGAAAACGGCGCATTCACCGACAGAAAGCAGCTTCTTAAGGTAAAGAAACTCGGCGCCAAGGCATACGAACAGTGCGCGGGATTCCTGCGCGTATCAGACGGCAAGGAACCCCTCGACAACACGGGTATACACCCCGAGTCATATGATGCCGCAAGAAAGCTTCTCAGTCTCTGCGGCCTTGATATGAGCGATCTCGGCGATACAGAAAAGCTTAAGGGCACTCTCGAAAAGCTCTCCAAAAAGGAAACTGCCGAGAAGATAGGCACGGGCGTACCCACGCTCACGGATATCATCAAGGAGCTTGAAAAGCCCGGCAGAGACCCGAGAGACGAGCTTCCTCCCCCGCTTATGAGAAGCGGTGATATTATGGAGCTCACAGATCTCAAGCCCGGTATGGAGCTTGTGGGCACGGTAAGAAATATCGTTGATTTCGGCGCATTCGTTGATATCGGCGTCCATGAGGACGGCCTCGTACATATCTCTCAGATAGCAGACAGACGTATAGAACATCCCCTCGATGTACTCAAGGTCGGTCAGGTCGTAAACGTCAGAGTGCTTGATGTGGACCTGCAGAGAAAGAGGATAGCCCTCACAATGAGAAAGGAACAGCGCAAAAAAGACAGATAAACCTTTCTCACAGCAAAAAATATGCTATATTTCGCAAATTATGATTAGAACAGGCTGCAGAATTTGTGTATCATATATATGATAGACCATGTGATACAGCAGTATGTATCATGAAAATTCCTTCTTCATACTTTCTCATCAAAATTATCCCCCGTATGCGGCGGCGTACGGGGGATAATTTTATATGATTGTTTATAAATTCTGATATAAATTGACAGCATTACGATATATAATGCATACAGGAGGAGATGCACATGATAGATTACAGCTATATCGGCAATATGATATTCGAGATGTCGGGCATCTCCGTAAGGGTATACCGCAGCGGAACGCCCGTATTCAGCCGTACTACCGGGGACGACGGGATAATGGAACGATATGAGAAAAGCATCCTTCTTTTCTCAGCAAGAGTATCGTCATATATCACCCCCGATCTTCTTTTCTTCGGCATAGTCAACCACGACGACCTGTGTATAGTACTCGGTCCTACATGCTCCGAACCGAAGATACCGAAGAATATCAGGGAAAGATACGGCAAAGCGGCAGCTAAGCTGCCCTATATCCCCGCTGAAATATGCCTGCAGTTTCTCTGTATGCTCAACTTCTTCATAAACAATGAGAAGCTCTCCCCTGCGGATATCGAAAGATACACCTCCTTCAATGATGCTGTGGCGGACCATATCCGCTCGGCTGCCGCTGATACAGGCGACATCCCCGACAGACAGGAGTTTGACAGGATCTATTCAGGAGAGCAGAAAATGATACGCATGATACGCACGGGAGATACCGACTCTCTTGCCGATATCAGGGATATGGTCGGAGTAAACGGCCATGATACCGAAAAGGCCCGTCAGGATTTTGTGATACTTTCGTCAATCGCTGTGCGCACTGCAATAAAAAGCGGTATGGACACATTTGAAGCTTTCGGGCAGAACAGGGATTTCATCGAACGCTGTGAGGAGATGAACAATCCTGCTGATATATCCTCTCTTCTGTACTCAATGATACAATACTATACAGAAGAGGTGCATAAGCTCAGAATGGGCACATCTCTGTCAAGGCTCGTTGTTGATACCGCCAGCTATATCAGAGAGCATATATCAGAGCCGATAAAGACCGATCAGATAGCCGAAGCGCTGTATCTCAGCAGAAGCCATCTGTCAAGGGAATTCAGGCTGCAGTCAGGTATGACCCTGAGTGATTTCATCATGCTCGAAAAGACCGAGGAAGCCAAGCGCCTGCTGCGCTATACCGAGAAGCCCATATCGGATATTTCAACAGAACTGGGCTTTTCATCACAGAGCCATCTTATACGCATATTCCGCAAATACGAGG
>CACZPE010000194.1 GCA_902782875.1 uncultured Ruminococcus sp.
CTCGGCTTTGAGTATACCGTCGCCGAATTCAAAGCGGGCGCCCTTCTTAGCCTTTTTGCCGGGGCGGACAAGTATCTCCCATTCATCCTTGCCCTTCTGCTCGAGAAGCAGGAATTCGATGAACGCGCCTGTCCCCTCTTTCTTGCCGTAGAGCCTTGCAGGGAGCACACGGGAATCGTTCATAACGAGAAGATCCCCTTTTTTAAGGAATTTCAGCAGATCATAGAAATGAGAATGCGTTATCTCACCGCTCTGCCTGTCTATGCACATAAGGCGTGAGGAATTTCTGGGCTCAAGCGGAGTCTGGGCGATAAGTGACTCAGGCAGATCATAGTAAAAGTCAGAGCGCTTCATATTTGCGGTGTCAAGAGCCTTGTGCCATATGACATTTTCACAGTCCTTCATGGCTCTGATAGCTTTTACTGCAAAATCCGCCGCTTTGTTTTCATTCACGGCATATACATCAACAGTATCAGACATATCATCAAGGCACTCATAGAGCGCATCGGCGTTATTTCCGAAGTATTCGGGAAAAGCCAGTTCCTTTGCGATATATCCGTAGAAGCTGTCCTTCTCCGTGAATTTATCAAAATCAATGGTGATGTTCATTTTATAATCCTCGTTTCAGGTATCAGTAAAGCTGAGTAAATGTATTATAATGGTCATTTGTGTAGTATATGGCATCATCGGAGAATACAAGACGTTCAGCACCCCGTTTGCCGCCGCTGTAGTTTACGTCGCATTCCTTGTAGCTGCCCTCAGGCAGAATGCCTTCGTAGTTTCCGTAATGATCGCCGCCGATGCTCTTGCCGTCTGCATATTTATACACATCTCCGCCGCTCCAGCCGAGCTTCTTGAGTTCCTTTTTGGTGATGAAGTTGTTCGGAAGAGTGCCGAAGGTGTGGATATACTCAGCTACATCCTCGGGAGAAGTATAGGAACCGTTCTTCTCAACGCCCGAAACGGCTTTTACAGTAGTTTCCTGCTTTTTCTCCGTCTTTTTCTTATTATCCTTCTTATTCTCGGATTTGTCTGTCTTTTGCTTTTTGGTCTTTTTAGTCGTGGCCTGAGTTTCTTCAACAGTCTCTTCGGTTGCTGTATTCTCTGTGACGGTAAGTATCTCTGTATCTTCAGATACCGGCAGAGCGGCAGTCTCCTCTGTTGTTAATACAGATGTTTCCTCTACAGTCGGAATTGCTTCCGCGGTTTCTTCTGTTACGCTGATCTCTTCGGATCCTGTAACAGATTCCTCAATTTCAGCGGTATCTTCATATGTATCACTGATACGTTCTTCTGTCTGAGGCTCAAGAGATACTGTTTCAGATACTGACACATCCTGTGTAACGGATTCGTAGGATTTATCGGTAACTATATCGCTGTTATTGGCCGAACAGCCTGAAAATATCATCAAAGTGGCAAGAAAAGCCCCTGCAAAAGGCGTTTTTTTTATAGATAACATAAATTCCTCCAAAAAATACCGAAAAAATCAGATTTGCTATTGACAAA
Organism: uncultured Ruminococcus sp.; assembly: GCA_902782875.1. The sequence goes on from CACZPE010000194.1 coordinate 1,507, forward strand.
CAGGTAAAATGGTGTTAGAATAACTGAAAACACGATAGAGGAGCGGTAACGATAAGTAGCATACGGTTAGGTCGCCCGGGACCGTCTGAGCTGTATGCAAAAGGCAATACCGCCGAAGATATGTACGTGGGATGTACTGTTCTGAGTGTGTGCCGAACAGGTTCATGCTTGTCATCATATAGATATGATGGAGTGCTATCAGGGGTTGCCTCTCCGTTTTAACGGGCACTGTTATTATACTATATGTGAATCGGTTTTTCAACCGATTTTTTTATTTTTCGTTAGTTTTGATCAAATTTTAAAGGAGAATCGCAGATGAAACAGTACAATGTGGGCATCATAGGTGCTACGGGAATGGTAGGACAGCGTTTTTCGCTGCTTCTTGCAAATCATCCCTGGTTTAAGGTTAAGGTACTTGCCGCTTCACCGAGAAGTGCAGGCAAGCCGTATTCAGAGGCTGTGGGAAAGAGATGGGCATTCAGAGATGATCCCATACCCGAGAATGTAAAGGATCTTATCGTACTCGACGCAACTGCTGATATAGACAAGATAGCATCACAGGTAGATTTTGTATTCTGTGCTGTTGATATGAAGAAGGATGAGATCAAGGCTCTCGAGGAAAGATATGCTAAGGCAGAGATACCTGTTATATCCAATAACTCTGCTCACAGAGCTACTCCCGATGTTCCCATGGTAGTTCCTGAGATAAACCCCGATCATATCGAGATAATAAAGGCTCAGAGAGAGCGTCTCGGCACAAAGAGAGGATTTATCGCAGTTAAATCCAACTGCTCGCTTCAGAGCTATGTTCCCGCACTTCATCCTCTTATGAAGGACTTCGGTGTAAAGCAGGCCATGGTATGCACATATCAGGCAATATCAGGCGCCGGCAAAACTTTTGAGACGATGCCTCAGATAATAGACAATGTTATACCCTACATCGGCGGAGAGGAAGCCAAGTCCGAGCAGGAGCCCCTCAAGATATGGGGACATATCGAAGGTAATGAGATAGTACCCGCAGCAGGCCCGAAGATCTCCTCACAGTGCCTCAGAGTGCCTGTTTCAGACGGTCATATGGCGGCTATATTCGTACAGTTTGAGAAGAAACCCTCAAAGGAAGAGATACTCAAGGCATGGAAGGAATACTCCGGTGTTCCTCAGGCTCTCGAGCTTCCCTCAGCTCCCAAGCAGTTCCTCAATTATTTCGAGGAGGATGACAGACCGCAGACGAAGCTTGACAGGATGCTCGAAAACGGTATGGCAATATCCATAGGCAGACTCAGAGATGATATAATCTTTGACTACAAGTTCGTTTGCCTCTCCCACAACACTCTCAGAGGTGCTGCAGGCGGTGCCGTACTTATGGCAGAGTTGCTCGCTGCAAAGGGCTATCTTGACTGATGGACTTTTTCATCTCAGACCTTCATCTTGGCCATGAAGACAGGGTGATATGGGACGAAAGACCTTTCAGGAATGCTTCTGAGATGTTTGATGCAATGCGCGACAAATGGAACGCGAAGGTCACTGACAGTGATGATGTGTGGATAATCGGCGACTTCACCTACTATGGCGAGGAAAGCGATGACAATATCCGCAGATATGCTGAAGCTCTCAGAGGCAGAAAGCATCTTATCTACGGCAACCATGACATACGTATAAAGGAAAGTCCTGATCTACAGAGCCTGTTTGAAGAATGTGTATATGAGAAGTATATCGAGACCGACGGAAGGAAGATATTCATGTATCACTATCCCCTGACAGACTGGTACCGACGGCCGTCAGGATGCTTTCTGATATACGGTCATATTCACGGTTCGCGTGATGACGGCTACGAATTCATGGCCACCCACAGAACAGACAGCGCATTCAATGCAGGAGTTATGATAAACGGGTATGAACCTGTTACATTTGATGGATTGAGAGAAAACAATCTTAGGTTTCATAATGAGTATTTCCGTTAAAGGAGAATAAATATGAAAAATACAATCTTTACCGGAGCTGGCGTTGCTATCGTCACTC
>CACZPE010000195.1 GCA_902782875.1 uncultured Ruminococcus sp.
GACAAGCGTATGGTCTCAGTCCATGACTGCGCCACCGATTCCGAAGAGTCCCACAGTGTACCGTCAAGATCGAATATTATATTGCCCGCAACCATGCCGTTACCTCCGTATCAGCTTATGACCTTGCCCTTTGACTTCTTGCTCTTGCCCTCTATGGGGGCTTCCTCGCCGCCCTTGTCTACGAATACCGATTCTTCATCATCGAGAGGCTTTAAGAAGTCGTACTCGGGATTTGTCTGTCCTCTTGCGGCATAATAGGGCTCTATTACGTTTTTCTGTATCTGGGGATAGCTGTTGAACATGATAAGGAATCCCACAAACGATACAAGTATCACGGGTATCAGTATCAGTACTGCCATACTGCCCATAATGAACACAAGTAGTGTCATGATTATAGCAGTCAGGAGTATGCAGAGCAGAGTGATGATATTGGTCTTGAGACCGAGCGCTGTAAGAAAGAACGAATTCTTGATTATATTCTTGAAATTAAGGTCTGTGCATACTATCATGGGGAATATAAAGAAATTCATCATGAATACCGTAAGCGCAAATCCCACAGACACAACACAGAACACATAAGGAACTACCGAGCCTGTCTGCTCTGCAAGTGCAGGATAAACCTTAAGCGAGCTGAACAGAGACAATGCGAAGACTATATCCACAAGTCCTACGGGAAAGCTTTTCTTGAAGTTGCCTGTAAAGCCTTTGATAAAGTCATCCCATATAAAAGTATCCTTATCGAGAATATACGAACGCATGACCTTTGTCATGCCTGCGATGGCAGGTCCTATCGTTACAACAGGAAGACAGAAAAGAGAAGTCAGCAGACTCAGCTTGACCATCTTCCAGAAGCGCTCGAAAAACATCTCCCAGAAGCGGAAGAACGGCTTCTTTTTGGGCGCATTCTTTGCAATACCCGAGCCTGCTTTTTCATAATTACCGCCGAAAAGTCCCATATCTACACCTTAACCTTATTTGGAAAGCTCATATGCACGCTTTGTGCATCTCTTGCAGCAGTCCTTGACAGTATCTTCAAGTTTGCCTTCATAAAGTCCGTCAAGACCTGCAAGCGTGGTGCCTCCGGGAGAGGATACCATTTTTATCAGTTCATCAACGGTCTTTCCTGAATCGGTGAGCATCTTTGCAGAACCGATAAGAGACTGGGCAAACAGTCTGAGTGCCGCATCCCTGTCGATGCCCTCGCTGCCTGCATAGTCGATGAATGCCTTTGCATAGAGGTATATGAATGCGGGAGAAGAGCCGTTTATAGCGATGATCTCCTTCATCTTGTCCATAGGCACTACCTCTGCAATGCCGCCTGTTTCAAATATGCCCTTTACTTCGGCAAATTCCTCATCCAAGGTGAATTTTCCCTTTGCAAGAGCAGTCGCACCTGCACCGAGCAGGAAGGGAGTATTCGGCATAACTATGACGGTCTTTGCGTCAATGCCGAGAGTACCCGCTATATAATCCTCAGTTATTCCCGCAGCGATCGAGACTACGACCTGATCTGCAGTTACAACGCCCTTCAGTCCCGGAAGCACTGCGTCGAATGTCTGGGGCTTTATTGCAAGAAAGATATACTTTACTGCTTTTACGAGAGCTTCTGCACTTTCTGCGGAATGTACTCCCCTTGCGGCAAGTGCAGCGAGTTTTTCGCTGTCTGCGTCATATGCCCATATCTCAGAATCCTTCCCGGATGAGAGAATACCGTTCATGATAGCGCCGCCCATATTGCCGGCACCTATAAATCCTACTTTTATCATAATACCCTTCCTTTTTAAAGATACAAAATGCCAAATTTAAGTATACACTAAATCACACAAAAATGCAAGCATATTTTTGTATATTTTAAGGTAATTTACATCACAGCAAAAATATTTTCCAACTTACTTGAAATACTGATAAAAAAGTGGTATTATTGTGAAAATGAAATGAAAATCAGTACACTGAAATATACTGTATACAGTATTCAGCGTATCCCCCGACAGGAGAATCATCATGGAACAGTTAAGTAAAAAAGTGACGGATATACTCGACAGATCGGTAGAAAAGGGTGAAGCTGCAGGCTACGGAGTGCTTGTGCTAAAGGACGGCAGAGAGGCTGTCTATGCTCAGAGCGGATACCGCGATATTGAGGAGCACAAGCCCATAGAGCGCGACACCATATACCGAATGTATTCCATGTCAAAGCCCATAACAGGTGCGGCAGCCATACTTCTTGCAAGTGAGGGAGCCATTGACCTGTCGGCGGATATATCTGTATATATCTCTGAATTTGCAAGGCAGACCGTTCGTGAAAACGGTGAGCTTCGCAGTGTGAACCGCCGTATAACGGTAAAGGACCTGCTGAACATGACCTCCGGCATAGCTTATCCTTCTGAAGAAGACAATGCGGGTATGCAGTCTGCAGAAGTGTTTGACAGGGTATGCAGCAGGCTGTATACGGACGATCCTGTTACCACAAGGGAATTCTCTCAGATGATGAGCAGAAACGAGCTTTCGTTTGAGCCCGGCAGCCGTTTCAGATACGGTGCAGGCGCAGATATACTCGGTGCCCTTATAGAGCGCGTGACAGGGGTATCCTTCGGTGAATTTCTGAAAGAGCGTATCTTTGAGCCTCTCGGTATGGATGATACAGGCTTCTATGTGCCCGCAGAAAAGCAGGACAGGCTATCAAAAATATATCAGTACTCCGATAATGGTCTTATCGAAAACCGTACCGATTATCTCGGGCTGAGATATATGCGTGATATCCCGCCTGCATTTGAATCGGGCGGCGCAGGTATATGTTCAACAGTCGATGACTACGCAAAATTCGGCACAATGCTTCTTAACGGCGGAGAATACAACGGAAAGCGCATCATGTCTGAAGCGGCAGTACGATATCTCACACACGGCGGTATAGAAAAGGAACAGAGACGCGATCTCTGGTTGAGCTGGGACTGGCTCAAGGGCTACGGATACGGCAATCTCATGCGTGTATGCGAGGACGAAAGCCTCACATGTCTTTTCTCATCAAAGGGAGAATACGGATGGGACGGCTGGCTCGGCACATTCTTCTCGAATGAGCCCTCGCACGGCATAACTTATATACTCGGCGTTCAGCAGACGGATATGGCCCTGACAGGCAAGGTGACAAGAAGGATAAAGAATCTTATCATGAGTGAGCTTGCGTAAATACACGCATTAGGATCACATGGCATATACAAAACGGGACTTCAGTGCATAAAGCCTGAAGTCCCGTTTTTATCAGAATCCCGTCTTTCTTATCGCTTCAACAAGATTTCTGCCGTATACCTCTGTACCGAGACAGTTAGGATGCAGATTGTCAAGGTAATACTCGGGAAGATGAGGAACAAGCTCAAGTCCGTCAACAACGATGACATTTTTATAGCTGCCTGCGATCTTCTTCACCTTTTCACAGAAGCTCAGAAGGGTGGGTATCCCCTCCGGATTGTCGCCTCTCCACAGCGGAGATATGCAGAGTATCGGTATCTCGCTGCCGTATATGCCGATGAGAGTCTCATAGTATTCCTCTACTGCTTCCATTGTCTCAGAGCCGTACTGATTTGTACCGAGAGCTACGATTATCTTGTCAGGAGTATATCCGTCCATCTTCATAAGCGATTTTTTGTCGTATACATATCCGCCTATGCCCTGATTTATGATATCATAGTTGAGTATCCTGTTTGCTACGCTTACATATGTCTGTGCGGAGCGCAGCGGACCGAACCCCTGTGTGATGGAATCGCCCAGCCACAGTACCTTCTCGTTCTTTACAGCAGGCTTCACATCAGCATTTATCTCAAAATTCCTTATCAGTACGGTAGCATCTGCAGGCAGATAGATGACAACATCCTTTTCTCCCTCGGAAAGCTCCCACTCTATCTTACCTTCATCCTTAACATCCTTGACATAGACGATGTTCTGTATAAGCCCGTCAGACATTATCTCAAAGGAATCCTCGGAGCCCTTCCATATTATCTTGTATTCAAAAGAGAGCTTCGTTGCACGGGTAGTAAATTCCAGTGTCTTTGCGGTGGTGGCATCGCATCTTTCATACCAGAAATCAAACGCTTCTTTGAAATAATCCATCTGCGCCTTTGTGTACTGATATGCTCTGAGATACCCGTCGGTCTCCTCAAAGCTGTATGCGCCGAAATATATCTCCTTTAGCTGTTCATTTGTAAGTATCATCGGTTTATTCTCCTTTAACGCTCACTTAGTCATATCTCTCATCAATGACTCTCGCGGTCTTCTTAGTGCTTCTCGGAAGCACACCGACTTCTACGACCTTGACTATCGGCGTAAAGCCTATTTTGCTCTTGACCTTCTCTGCAATGCGGACGGACAGGTCGTCGAAATTAACATCACCGGTGGTTTCAACATATATTCTCATCGTATCCTTGCCGTCAAGATGAGAAATGCGTATCTGATATTCGCTGGATATCTCCTCAAAGCCTGCAAGGAC
>CACZPE010000196.1 GCA_902782875.1 uncultured Ruminococcus sp.
CCTTAGCTTCGCAGAGTGCCTGCTCGGTGTAGTATATGAACTGAGAGCGCTTTACAAAGCTGTTTACCGACAGGGGCGAGAAGAATCTCGCTGTGCCGCTCGTGGGAAGAACGTGATTAGGTCCTGCGTAGTAGTCGCCGAGAGGCTCCGAGCTGTATTTTCCGAGGAATACCGAGCCTGCGTTGTCGATAAGACCGATATATTCAAGCGGGTTCTCGACTTCAAGCTCGAGGTGCTCGGGTGCCAGGGACTTTGCAAGGTCTATGGCCTTCTTTATGCTGTCAGTTACGATTATAGCACCGTAGGTATCTATAGAGCTTCTGATGATGTCCTTTCTCTCAAGATACTGCATCTGACGCTCGATCTCTGCAGAGGTCCTGTCGGCGATATCCTCACTTGTGGTAATGAGCACTGCGCTTGCGAGCTTGTCGTGCTCAGCCTGGGACATAAGGTCTGCCGCCAGGAATTTCGGTTCTGCCTTGTCGTCTGCTATGACAAGTATCTCGCTCGGTCCTGCGATCATATCTATATCGACCTTACCGTAGAGGAGCTTCTTTGCGGTCGCTACGAATATATTGCCGGGGCCTACTATCTTGTCCACCTTGGGAATAGTCTGTGTGCCGTATGCAAGAGCGGCTATTGCCTGTGCGCCGCCTGCCATGAATACTCTGTCAACGCCTGCGATAGCTGCTGCACAGAGTATCTCGGGATTGGGCTTTCCGTCCTTGCCGGGAGGTGTGAGCATTATTATCTCTTTTACACCTGCTATCTTGGCGGGTACTGCATTCATAAGAACAGATGAGAAAAGGGGAGCTGTGCCGCCGGGGACATAGAGACCGACTCTTTCAAGACCTCTTACTCTCTGGCCGAGTATGCATCCGTCAGCCCTTGTGTTTATGAAGCTCTGCTCCTTCTGTCTGTTGTGGAAATCAGATATGTTTTCCATAGCATTGAGCACTGCGGAAGTAAACGCAGGATCAGCTTCGGTGAGGGCATCGTTTATCACATCACGGGGAACTTCGTAATAATCCGGGAGCTTGCCGTCAAATTTCAGGGTGTATTCCTTGACGGCTTCATCTCCTCTTTCCTTTACGTTCTCTATTATATCGGATACTATGGCAGAAACTTTCTTGTCGGTATCGCCGTTTCTTTTTTCAACTTCGCGGAGAAATTCCATTTCTGCCTTTCCGTCTGCTATTATTTTTCTGATCATTTCAGTACTCCTTCTATCTTGCCGATAAGCTCCTCGATTTCTGCCTGACGGAGCTTAAGGCTTACCATATTTGCGATGAGTCTTGCCGAGATGGGGCATATGTATTCGAATACTTCAAGTCCGTTTTCTTTCAGTGTTGTGCCTGTCTCGACTATATCAACTATGGCGTGGGAAAGTCCGAGAAGGGGAGCAAGCTCTACGCTGCCCTCTATCTTGACTATCTCAACATCCATATTCTTCTTTTCAAAGAATGTTCTTGCAACATTGGGATATTTGGTGGCGATCGTGCGCACATGGGTGCCGTCGTAGAAATCCTCGCCCTTCTTTCCCGCAAGTGCAAATCTGCACTTGCCAAAGCCGAGGTCCACGAGCTCAAAGAACTTGCCGTTCATTTCTATTATCGTGTCCTTGCCCACAACGCCAAGATCACATACACCGTTTTCCACATAGGTTATAACGTCTGCTGCCTTAGCGAGTACCACTTCTATTGAGTCTCCCACGGGGAGTATCAGCTTTCTGCCCTTTTCATGCACAGCCGTGCAGTCATATCCGAGCTTTTCAAGCAGAGCGACGGTATCCTTTTCAAGTCTTCCCTTTGTAAGCGCAATGCGCAGAGGACGTGTCTGTGTATTATTCATTTGCCTGTTCCTCCGTGATCTTTTCTCCTACTGTATCTATGCGGCGTATATTCTTTCTCTGTGCATATGCCCTGGTCTCTTCTATGGTGTCAAATACCGAGTATTCAGCCTTGAGACCACGGGATATAAGCTCGCGGGTATGCTCTGCGGCCTTTATCTCATAGCCGTCCTCACCGAATACTATTACATCCGCGGGAGTGTCTGAGAAGTCATGCAGTCTCATCTCTGTCCTTGCCACAGCATCGACATTTACCGCAAAGCCTGTGGCGGGAGCATCAAATCCGAATTCGCTGAGCAGTCTGTCATATCTGCCGCCTGAGAGCACAGCATCTCCGCATCCTTCTATATATCCCTTGACTACGATGCCTGTGTAGTAGTCCATACGGTTTACAAGTCCCAGATCGATAGTAATAGTGCCGTCATATCCGAGAGAAGTGAGCTTTTCGTATATTGTCTTCAGCTCGCTGAGTGCAGACATGGCTTTTTCGGAATCACCCGCAAGCTCTGCTGCCCTGTCAAACACCTCTGTGCCGCCGAACAGCTTGGGGAGCTGCTTGAGTGCCTTTACAGCACTGCTGTCGCCCATTTCGGAGAGCATATCCCCGAGAGCGGGGTAATTCTTGTATTCTATAAGGGATCTTATATTCTCGATAGTGTCCTGATCGCATCCTATCTTGTCTATAAGAGCCTTGAAATAACCTATATGACCGAGTTCAAGACGGAATCCGCCTGTCCTGAAGGATGAAAGCGTTTCGAGCGCGTTGCAGAGCATTTCGATATCCGCACGCTTTGAGGAAGAGCCGATAAGCTCTATACCTGTCTGTCTTATCTCATCGCTTCTGCCTCTCATGCCGGGGCGGTTGCGGTATACGCTCTGACAGTAGCACAGCCTTATGGGAAGTGCTTCGCCTCTGAGCCTTGTGGCGGTCATTCTTGCTATGGGCATAGTAGAATCGGGACGTACTACCATAAGCCTTGCCTTGTTGTCAACGAGCTTGTACATGCTTTCCTGAGGAAAATATCTTGATTTGAGATCAAATACATCATAGAACTCAAGTCCCGGTGTGACCACCTCTGAATAGCCTCTTGCACGGAACATGCCGAGAAGCCTGCTTTCCACAGCCTTTACAGCGGCACATTCGCCGAAGAGCAGATCTCTTGTGCCCTCGGGAGTGATAAGATCGAAACGTTTCATATAATACCTCTCAAACTTTAGTAAAATAAAGTAATATCATACTATCATATTATTATGATAGTATGATATCATTGTTCAAAGCGTTTGTCAATATATACTATGTGAATATAAAAAGTTTGTATGACTTGTTAGATATGTATCAAAAGCGATACTGGTATTAGTATATTTTGACATCAGAAAAGAGTCATCTGATCAGACTTGGGAAGATCGCCCATCGCGCCGAGAGATTCAAGGCGCTCTATGACACTCTTGCCTACACCGCTTATTTCCTGAAGCTCATCTATAGAGATGAATCCTCCCTGCTCTACCGCATTGTAAAGGGAATTAGCAGCACTTTCGCCTATGCCTGAAGCGGAGTTGAACGGCATTCGCAGTTTTCCGTCCTCTACCCTGAATTTAGTGGCATGGCTCTTCATGATATCGATGGGCAGGAATTCATATCCTCTTGCCATCATTTCGTTTACTATAAGCAGCATATCATAAGTACCGCTGTCCTTTGCGGTTCTGGCGTTGCCCAGATCCTGTATCTCCTTCATCTTATGCTTGACACCCTCTCTGCCGAGAAGTACCGTATCCGCATCGAAGCATTCGCCGCGTACTGTGAATATCGTAGCATAGAATTCCAGAGGACGGTATACCTTGAACCACGCAAGCTAGTTAGCTGCGATTACGTATGCCGCGGCATGAGCTTTCGGGAACATGTATTTTATCTTAAGACAGCTGTCTATATACCATTCGGGAACATCATGATCCCTCATGGTCTGTTTCATTTCTTCGGTCAGAAGCTTGGGCGCCTTACCTTTACGTGTGATCTCCATGATCTTGAAGGAAAGGTTCGGGTCAACGCCGTGATAGATAAGGTATGTCATGATGCCGTCACGGCATCCTATAACGTCTGATATAGTGCATATACCGTTTTTGATGAGGTCCTGGGCATTTCCGAGCCATACGTCAGTACCGTGAGAAAGGCCCGATATCTGCAGCAGGTCTGAGAACTTGGTGGGCTTGGCATCAAGAAGCATCTGCATTGCAAAGCCCGTACCCATTTCGGGTATGGCAAGAGTTCCCGTCTGCCAGCCTATATCCTCGGCTGTTACACCGAGAGCCTCGGGGGAGAGATACAGACTCATTACCTTTTCATCGGCTGCAAAGATATCCTTTGTATCAATACCTGTCATATCCTCAAGATGCTTATAAAGTGTGGGCACATCGTGTCCGAGCTCATCAAGCTTGAGTATGGTATCGTGCAGCTTGTGGAAATCATAGTGAGTGGTGATGAATATGGATTTAGGGTCCTCGGCGGGGTGCTGTACGGGGGTGAAGTCGTATACCTCGTAATCTGAGGGGACTACGACCATTCCTCCGGGGTGCTGGCCTGTGGTGCGCTTTACACCTGAGCAGCCTATAGTGAGCCTGTTTTCCTCTGCCTTGGTCACGCGCTTGTTGACGCCCTCAAGATAGTGTTTTACAAAGCCGTAGGCGGTCTTTTCAGCAACTGTGCCTATCGTTCCTGCCTTGAACACGTTTTCCACACCGAAAAGCGTTTCGGTATACTTATGCGCATGTGTCTGGTATTCACCCGAGAAATTGAGGTCGATATCGGGGGCCTTGTCGCCGTTGAATCCGAGGAATGTTTCAAAGGGGATATCGTGACCTTCCCTGATATAATCGGTGCCGCATACGGGGCATACCTTAGGCGGAAGATCATATCCCGAGCCAACTGAGCCGTCAAGTATGAATTCACTGTTCTTGCATTTAGGGCATATATAGTGGGGAGGAAGCGCATTTACTTCTGATATACCCGACATATTCGCCACGAACGAAGAGCCGACGGATCCTCTCGAACCGACCTGATAGCCGTTCTCATTAGAGTTTGCAACAAGCTTCTGTGCTATCATGTACAGCACGGCAAAGCCGTTCTTTATGATGGAGTTCAGTTCCTTTTCAAGACGCTTCTGCACTATCTCCGGCAGAGGGTCGCCGTACATCTGTTTAGCTCTCTCCCATGTGATGCGGGGCAGCTCTTCTTCGGCGTTATCCATGCTCGGTGTGAAAGTTCCCGGCGGGATGGGCCTGATATCCGGATCGACCATGGCTGCTATCTTGTTCGGGTTTGTTACTACTACTTCGTAAGCCTTTTCCTTGCCGAGATAGGAGAATTCCTCGAGCATCTCCTCGGTAGTCCTGTAGTATAAAGGCGGCTGATGCTCCGAATCGGATATCTTTTCATATGTCAGTATCTTTCTGAATACACTGTCTGACGGGTCAAGAAAATGTACGTCACAGGTAGCGCATACCGGTATACCCAGTGCTTCACCAAGCTTAACAATAGTCCTGTTGAATTCCTGAAGATCCTCGATACTGGTGATATTATCATAGTCCTCTTCCCTTATCAGGAATTCATTGTTCAGACAAGGCTGTATCTCAAGATAATCATAGAACG
>CACZPE010000197.1 GCA_902782875.1 uncultured Ruminococcus sp.
AGAAACTGCTACAGAAGCTGCGGCGGAGAACACAGAGATACCGCAGAGTACCGGGGAGAAGACCGAGACCGTACCTGAAGCCCCTAAAAAGGATAAGAATGGATTTTTCAGCAAAGTGCTCGGAGCGATACTTTCGCATAAGGTGTACATACTTGTGTTCCTGATACCCGCACTGCTGCTTTTCGGAGCATACGCCGCATTCAGGGTATACCCCTTCGGGGATATGTCGGTGCTTGTTCTCGACCTGAACGGTCAGTACGTCTACTATTACGAGAACCTCAGGGATGCTCTGCACGGCAACGGCAGCCTTGTGAATTCATGGAGCAGGAACCTTACGGGTGAGATCATGGGTATGTATGCCTATTATCTTGCAAGCCCGTTCGTGATCATACCCATGCTGCTGCCGAGAGCTATGATGACGGAATCCCTGCTTATCATGCAGCTTTGCAAGGTAGGCACCGCGGCTGTATCGTTCTTTATCTACCTTAAGCGCTCGAAGGACTGCAGGGACAGTACATCCTTCATATTCGCGATGATGTACTCCCTCATGGGGTATATGATAGTTCAGCTGATGAATCCCATGTGGCTTGACGGACTGATATATCTGCCCTTTATAATACTCGGCATAGAAAGGATCATAGACGACGGGGGCTGGGTCGAATTCATCATCCCTCTCGCGCTGATGTATATGGCGCATTTCTACATCGGCTGGATGATCACGTTCTTCTCGATAATATACTTCATATACTACTATTTCGGCGGCAAGAAGGAATATACCTTCACGATAAAGTCATTCTTAAGCTCAGGTGCCCGATTTGCCGCAGGCGGATGCATCGCCGCACTTACGGCTGCCTGGGTGCTGATACCGCTCTACTATTCACTGGGCCTGGGCAAGTTTGAATTCACCAAGCCCGACTACAAGCTGAAGACACAGTTTGATTTCCTCGACTTTTTCAAGAATGTGCTGCCCAATGTCTACGATACCTGCCGCCCCGAGGGCTCGCCTGTAGTATACTGCGGCGTTATCGCAGTCATGCTGGTACCACTTTTCTTCCTCAATTCAAAGATACGCTTCAGGCAGAAGATGGGCCTGGGTGCAGTTCTTCTGGCAGTCACTCTGTCGATGTATATGTCCACTGTCGATCTTGCATGGCACGGCTTTCAGGTGCCCAACTGGCTGCCCTACAGATACAGCTTTACATTCAGCTTTATCGTGCTCATTATGGGCGCCCTCACCTTTGAGAGACTCAGCGGCATCACCGTCAGGGAGATAGGCGTTACCGCTGTCGGCCTGATGGTATACGCATTCTACGTGGGCAAGCAGGAGTTCAAGGGCGTTGACCTTATACTCACGGTATGGTATACCGTGGTGTTTGCATTTGTATACGCGCTGCTGCTCAGATTCATAAAGCTTGCGCCCCAGAAGAAGCGCTCTGTTCTCACCTATGTGCTCGGAGTGATCGTGGCGGGAGAATTCTTCGGTACATCACTGACCACGATGTTTGATATCAACAAGGACGTGGTATACTCCAAATACTCATCATACAACCGTTATATCACCCTCGGCAGGGATACCGTCGAAAAGATATACGAAAGAGACCCATTCTCCGAAAGCGGAGTGTACAGGATAGAGAAAAACTATCACAGGACCGTCAACGATGCGCTGGCTATCGGCTCCTTCGGTATATCCCACTCCAGTTCGACTATGAACAAGAAGCCGATAGAATTCCTCAGACGTCTCGGCTTCTCCTACGGCGGCCACTATATAAAGTACAAGGGCGCCACATATATCACCGATGCGATATTCGGCATAAAGTACATAATGGACAAGGAGACCGTGGAAAGCGGCAAGATACCCTCGGACAAGACCTATGACGATCTTGTGTTCACAAACGGCGACGATGTGGATGTATTCGGCGTGTATAAGAACCCCTATGCCCTGCCTGTTGCATTCATGGCGGATGAATCCGTGCTCAATGTGACTATGGACCTTGATGACCCGTTTGAGAACCAGAACGAGCTTATGAGCCATCTGGTGGGCAATGAGGACAAGCAGTACTTCCACCGCATACAGATACTCGGCACATTCCCCGAGAATGCAAGACAGACAAGCTACGGCTCGCATACCAAATATGTGCCGATAGAAAAGGGCAAGAACTGCCATAT
>CACZPE010000198.1 GCA_902782875.1 uncultured Ruminococcus sp.
AAGATAAGCGGCATCCACAATGCGATGCGCTTGTTTTTCCTTATGAGGTAGATCAGCAGATCCACAGTGCTCTCACCACGGTAGAGCGTATTATCAAAATCAAATGCTTTCATTATTATACATCCAGTCTCTTTGTAGGATACAAAGGTCTCACCTTATCCTCGAAGAACGCCTTCTTGTAATCTGCCGCAGAGAGAAGTTCTGTTTCGCTCTCGATACCGCAGAGCCTTGTACTTTCCACGCTAAGATGATGGTTATCCGTGCCTGCGGTCATCCTGAATCCGAACTGACGAGCATACCACAGCGCCCTGTCGTTGTATGCATCACTGTAGTTGCCGCTGTTGTATACCTCAACGCCGTCCACCCACCGGGGCAGCAGTCTTATCTCTTTAAGATAATCAGCCTCGCGGAAAGGGTGTGCGTGTATCAGCAGCGCGCCCGCAGCCCTTGCCTTGCGCTGAAAATCGTAGAAATACATATCACAGTCGGGATTAGCGAGCAGCCACTGCTTGTCGAGACCGTATACGAGTATATCAGCACCGCCGTAGGTATACTCTATCCCGAAGAATACCTTGAGCCCTATCTTGTCGCCCTCTTCTTTGGCGTGTTCATAACCGCTGCAATAGCGTTCTACCATATCCTCCCAGGGCATCTCGTGATGCACGGTCGAATTGCCGTTGAAGAAATGGTCTGTGACAAATATGCCGTCATAGCCCTCTTCCTTGTAACGTCTTGCCTGCTCCGCACCCGTTGCCGAAGCGCAGGCAGAAGCCTCGGCAGTATGAAGATGTGTTTCGTACTTAAACATTGTATTTTGCCTTCCTATGGCGCTATGCGCCTGAATTTTGCCTGTCAGACAGTGATCTTTCTCGCTTCGACGTAAAATCTCTTATCCCATGCATGACCCATGGAGAATGTCTTCCTGGGCAGTGCGCCGTCCTCTATAACTGTCGGGAACAGCTCATCCTTGCCCATATCAGGCAGCAGGAATCCTATAGAACGCTCCTTCCTGGACAGCTCCCTCACTACATCCGCACCGTGGATATAGTCGGTCTTTCCTCCCTTGACCTTGGTGTAGTCGTCAAGGAAATTCTGTAATGAGCCTACGGTCAGCTTTGAAGT
The DNA here is from genome assembly GCA_902782875.1 of uncultured Ruminococcus sp. The sequence goes on from CACZPE010000198.1 coordinate 1,123, forward strand.
CGGCTTGTGTATGTATACCTTTCTCTCCTCACCGTTCTCCACAACGATGAAGCCCTGCTCGCTCTCCTCCTCGGAGAGTGCCAACTTCTCAGTCATGGCAGCCATTAGGTCGACTTCGTCCACCTCGGTGACGATACGCTGTATCGCCTCGAATTCCAATGCGGGCGAATGGAGGTTCACAAGCTCCACCAGCGCATATCTTGCGGGATGCTGTGACAGATCCTTGCCGGGCTCCGCACGTTTTAATGTCTCGTAAAACTCCTTTGCGGTCGCCAGCGAATGGTTGCCGTCGCCCATAGCGTAGGTCAGGGGGAGCCTTCCCTTCATGCCGTAGCGGCGCTCGAAAGCTTCCTGTCCCGAGAAACGCTCCAGCAATGCTTCCACCTGTTCGCGGCTGTCCTCGTCCAGCAGCCAGCCTGTGAGGTGACCGCCGTTCTCCATCATATCAAAATCATATACCTTCTTAAATTCGTCCTTCTTATCCGCAAGCGGCTCGATGATACGCTTCTTCACATCATCTATCAGTATCATTATATGGGGCAGCTCGATAGGTGCGCCCTTCCTTATCTTGATACGGGGCGGGATACGCTCGATAACAGTGGCCTCCGTAGCCCTTACCTGCGATTCCGAGCCCTTGTAGTATTCATACTCTTTAAGATCTATCGCTCCCACCAGACCCGCTCTCACACGTCCGTCAGCCTGTGTGCGCTCGATATATATCATAGCATTCTTGTATTCCTCGAAAACACCCTTATCAAGATACTCCTTCATGGTGCGGTGTATCCTGTCGATACGGTAATCCACGCCCGGCTGTTCGAGGTATACCTCGGGCAGTATCAGGTTATAGGTGCTGATGTCATTACCCACGAAATTCTCCACTCTGTCCCAGTACTCCGGCTCGGAAGTATACTGATCGCAAGCTACCACAGCCCATTTTTGCATATCTGCGTTCTTAGGCAGAAGTATGTCTGCCCCCTTGAATGCTGTTGACATATTATTCACGCTCCATCTTAGAAAAAAATTTAAGCTCAGGCGAAAATCATTCCCTCACATTCCGCCATTATCCAAAACAGGACGGTCTGCAGCCGTCCTGTTCATTATTATAGTAAATAGCATTGAAATTTCCACATTCAACACTTGCCGAAACTTTGATGCTTGTTGCAGTTGGTGTTGAATGTGCAGAAATTTATGTCATATAATATAGTTATGCGTTCTTGCCGCAGCAATCCTTATACTTCTTTCCGCTTCCGCAGGGGCAGGGATCGTTCCTGCCGACTTTATTCTTATTGCGGACAGTCATATTATGGTGCTCCATTGGCTTGA
>CACZPE010000199.1 GCA_902782875.1 uncultured Ruminococcus sp.
AATCCCTCCTTCTCCGCCAGATGCCCCATAGCGTGCGCTATGGGGTCATTTTTTTATAAGATATCAAAAACGGATAATACATCACTGTGTATTATCCGTTTTTCTATACAAGCTCTTCATAATCGTGGAGCACCCTGAATACCGCCAGGCCCATGGAGCCTATGCCTGTATGACAGGCGATGCTGCATGAAAGCATATCATATTTTACTCTGTAATCGGGGAAGGCTTCCTGTACCTGTGCTCTCCAGGATTCTGCACAGGCGCTGTCCTCAAAGGTACCTGCGGTAGCAACACGCAGACTTTCTTTCGGGAGTGATGAAAATCGTCCGTTAAGTTCCGCAAGGCCTGCTTCTATTATCTTCTCCCTGCAGGCGGCCGCACCTCTTACCTTGGCATAGGTGTCAAACTTTCCGCCCTCGGTGATGAGTATCGGCTTGATGTTCAGTATGGATGCTACTGCTGCTGCTCCTGCTGTCACGCGTCCGCTCTTTTTGAGATATTTCAGTGTATCAACTCCGAGATATATAACGGAGTCAAATGCGGTCTCTTCAAGTATCTTTGCGATCTCGGCGGCTCTCATACCCTGCTTTGAAAGATATACCGCATCCAGCGCGCAGTGCAGCATGGTCACTGATATACGGTGAGTATCTGCGACAGCCACCCGTCCGTTGTATTCTTCAGATAAAGCCTTGGCTGTGGACAATGAGCTGCTCAGACCGCTTGACATCGGTATATAGACGAGTTCATCGTATTGTGTGAGGATATCATCCCACATATCCGTGAGTGCGCCGACCGAGGGCTGGGATGTGGTGAGCTCTGCGTCTTCCTTCATTCTGCTGTAAAGGGAATCATGAGTAAGGTCAACGCCCTCAAAATATGTACGGTCGTCTATCAGAACAGGCATCGGTATCAGGAATATACCGTATCTTTCAGCCTGCTGTGCTGTCATGCCGCTGTTTGTATCGGTCATTATAGCTGTTTTCATATATTTCCTTTCGTCATTTGCTGACGGTTTTGGTTTTTTGACATATCATAGTATATCACGGAAATATACTAAAGTCAATAGTATTGACAAATAGAATAAGTGAAGGAAAAGGATTGTTAATATATTCGGCTTGATATCAGGCTTTTGCACAATAGAGATATTTTATTATATACAGATGTAACGCTGCCGGTTGTACCGGCTGCCCGCTATTTTTTAACAAAAACTTGATTTTTATTTTATACTATGATATAATAAGGGATGTATAGTAAATAAGTATGTCCGCTGATGGAGGTAATTCTTGTGAAGTCTCTGAAAGTGCTTTCCCTTGCTGTCTGCATGATACTGAGCTCGTGCAGTCTCGGAGAAAAGGTAAATGATATGTTGGATGCTGATACAAATATAGGCATGAACGCTCCCGCTCTCGGCGAGATAACCTCTGTCACCAACGCAGAGACCGTCCCGACGACTACCACGGAGGAGACAACTACTCTGTCCGAGGTAGACCTGATGGAAGCAAGAGCCGACGAGATAATCGCAGGGATGACGACCGAAGAAAAGATAGGCCAGCTCATACTCGGGCGCGCACCTGAGGATCCTGTGGGAGAGATGGAGAAATATCAGCTGGGCGGATTTACATTTTATGCCAGGGATTTTGAGAACAGGGATCCCGAGAGCTTCAAACAGCTCACGGATGATATCACCCGCAAGGCTTCTGTGCATCCCTTCTATGCAGTCGATGAAGAAGGCGGATCTATCGTAAGGGTCAGCAAATACAAACAGTTCAGGGACGAGCCTTTTCCGTCACCCCAGAATACCTTTGACAGGGGAGGTACGGAGCTTCTTGAGATAGACGGCAAAGAAAAGGCCGATCTTCTCCTCTCTGTCGGACTCAACTTCAATCTTGCACCTGTTGCGGATATTTCCATAAATGAGACGAGTTATATATACTCAAGAACGATAGGCGAGGGAGCGGATGAGACTGCCGAGGCCATACAGACCATAGTACATACCGCAAATGAAAACGGCCTGGCATCGTGCCTGAAGCATTTCCCGGGATACGGTGAGAATACCGATACCCATAAGGACATGGCTCATGACGACAGAGAGCTCTATGAGTTCTACAACCGCGATTTCAAGGCTTTTTCCGCCGGTATAGAGGCTGATGAGGACAGGGTGCCTGCTGTTATGGTAGGGCATACCATATATGACAGCATAGACCCCGATGCGCCCGCATCACTGTCGCCGCAGATACATGAGATACTCCGTCATAAACTCGGATTTTCGGGTGTGGCAGTTACGGATGATCTCGGCATGGATGCGATAACAAAGTATGTAACGGGCGATTCTGTATATGTTGCCGCTGTTCTTGCAGGCAATGACCTTCTCTGCGTTACCGACTACGAAACGGCGTACAACGACCTTCTTTCCGCTTATGAGGACGGTACGCTTACAGACGAAGAGATAGGGCTGCACCTTCACAGGATAATCATCATGAAGCTGCAGTAC
>CACZPE010000200.1 GCA_902782875.1 uncultured Ruminococcus sp.
TCTTCTTGGTGTATCCGCCAAGAATCGCTTCTGTAGTGGTTTTCCCATCGATATCATAACTACCGTCTGTGATATCAGCGGAAATCTGGTTGAAAACAGCTTTCGCAAAAGCTTCGTCTGTAATGCCTGCCGCCTGAACATCTTCCCAACTGTCAAAATACGACGGAAGCTCAGCGCCAAGCGCCATTCCGGGGATGATTGACAGTATCATCAGGGCTGTGATCAGGACTGCTAATACTTTTTTCATAACGTGTTTTCCCAAACCTTTCTGAATATTTCTGAATAAAATCAAATAGAAATAACCCATGGTTATAATCTAATTTATTTTAAATCAAATGCTAATAAAACACAATACTTACATGCGTTTATTTTTTCTTTTTTGACAGTTTTTTGATGCCTTTTTTCCTGTTTTTCAGAAGGAAGCGGGACGGCTTCAAAAAGCCGTCCCGGGGTGTGTTTTCCTTCGTAAAAATGCCGTTTTCCGGGCGCTCAGAGACTCTCTCTGTTGAGTCTGAAAGCCACTGAATTCTTGAGATATCTGAGGTATTCCTCGTCCTGGCACATGGCCTTGTCGGGATTGTCCGAGAGCTTCGCCACGGGGCGTCCGTTGACGTACTGGAGCTTGATGACGATGTTCAGCGGTTCCGCGAAGGTATCGTTGGAACAGAAGGTCCCGATACCGAAGGAGACCTTGGATTTATCCTTGAAATACTGGTAAAGAGCCTCCGCTCTGTCGAAGTCCAGACTGTCGCTGAACAGAAGCAGTTTCGTCTTCGGATCCACTCCGTACTTCTTGTAGTGGGCTATGATCTTTTCTCCCCATTCATAGGGATCTCCGCTGTCATGGCGCACACCGCTGTAGTTATTCACCATGGAGCGGTTGAAATCGAGCAGGAACAGGTCTGTTGTCACCGTATCGGTGAGAGCCGTACCGTTATCGCCGTCGTACTCCGCATACCAGTCCTTCATGGCATAGTGGTTGGTATAAGCAAGAGGGATGGAATCTATGCCCTGATACATCTGTACGAATTCGTGAGCATATGTACCGATAGGGGTAAGATCATACTTCATGGCAAAATATACATTCGATGTGCCCACACAGTTCTTTGTCTCAGTCGCAAGTCTCTTTATGACAACATCCTCCCACTCACGGGAAAGTCTTCTGCGGCAGCCGAATTCCGCAAATCTGAATGTATAAGTACCGTCATTGAATGACTTAATCTTTTCATCAAGGCGCTGCTTTGCGGATACAAGGAGCTTCTCATAGTCATACTTCATTCTGAAGTATACTTCATTGACTATCTCGAGCAGATATATCTCAAACTGCATCGCAGAGAAAAGCGGGCCGTCAACTACTATCTCAAGCTCTCCGTCGGCTGTGAGTTCTGCTTTCACATAGTCCCTTATTGGATGCCACAGTCTCAGAAACTCAACATAGTCATTCTTTATGAAGCGTATCCTGCGCAGATAATCAAGCTCCTCCTTCGTGAAGCTGAGAGTGCAGAGATGATCTATCTGTGCGTTTATCTCCTCCGCCATTTCAGGGGTGAATCTGACATCCTTGTTTCGGCACTTGAAATAGTACTGTCCGCAGAGATCGGTATGCTTATGGAATATGACCTGATCCATATTGAATTTGTACAGGTCGGTATCGAGCAGTGATACAACTATAGGTTCAAGCTTCATATCTGACATCCTTTCATTACAGTATATCTATCTGGCAGCTTCTCATGGTCTCAAGAGCCGCTTCATGCTTTTCGGGGGTAACTCCCGCACAGCAGGCAGGATCAACTGCCACAGGCATTTCGGGGAAGTTTGCTTTAATTATCAGCGCATTGCTGACTACGCATATATCCGTGCAAAGGCCTATGAGCACTGTTTCAAAGCTCTCGTCCCCTGCTGCTGCTTTTATCATATCAGGGAGCTTTACAGAACCGAAGGTATACTTCTCCACGGGAGTATATTTCTTTCCCTGCAGCGCCGCAGCTATGTCCCTGTCGAGCTGCCAGCCTTCCGTATCCTTTATGCAGTGGGGAACGGGGAGCTTCTTTCCCTCTGCGGTATCCATATAGTTTTCAAAATGAGTATCATAGGTGACAAATATCTCTCCGTCAAACTCACGTATCTTCTCTGCCGCCGCAGGTACTATCGCACATGCTTCTTTGCTGCCGAGCGCTCCGTCCACAAAGTCCTTCTGCATATCCACTACCACGAGAAACCGTTTCATAAAAACATCTCCTTTTCATATTCCTGCTTTTTTATACGCATCAAATATTATCAGTGCATGGTCGAATGCAATGCCGCTGTTCTCGGTGATGCAGCCCTTGTCGGCATCTATCGCTGCTGTAAGGACCGTATCGCCGTTTTTCAGTGTGATCGTATATATATTACCGTCGTTCTTTACGGATATACCGAACCACGCTGCATCCACCGCATCATCTCCGCTCATGACCTCCACAGCATTTTTGTCAACTACTGCAGTATATGCGCAGCTTATGACCCTTCCTCTCGGATCGCGCTCCACATTGCTGTAATTGCCGACTGGAGTGAGCCTGCATCCGTCAACGCCCGTTTCTTCCTTAAGTTCTCTTGCTGCCGCCAAGTCAAGCGTTTCATCGCTGTGCATGAAGCCTCCAGCAAGAGCCCAGTGATTCATATAGGGATGCTCTCCCCTTCTGATCAGGAGCAGGCTTGATTCATCGCCATCCCTGCCGAATACCGCGATATCCACAGCGATCGACGGTCTGAAAAAGCTGTCGATATTGTATGCATCAAGAAACAGCCTTTCATCGTTTTCTTCTCCCTTTGATCTTGCGGCAAATGCAGTCTTCAGCTCTTCCTTGGATTTTTTGGAATAGAACAGAGGTATAACGCCGTTTATATGATCAGTACCGCGCTCAGTGAGCCAGAGCCTGCCGTCTCTCAGTTCCATCAGTTTGTTTTTCAGTACAAATTCAGTCTCATCACGGAAATACTCACAGAAATCAATACCGAAGCGTTTTCTGAAAGCCTCCAGGTCTATAAACGCAAAGTAGAACGCTACCGATACCATCTTTGCTATGCTTTCTTCCTTCGGCAGAGGGTATATATCCTGTATGGGGAGCCTTCCCTCGCTTATCGCCTTTCTGTAGCGCTCCATGCGTTTTTCTGCCGCACCGAGATTATACGCCAGATAATCCATGCCGAAGGACTGCGCGCCCAGCCCCATTCCTACATAGGGTGTACCATAAATTACACGCTTTGTCAGATAATCGCTGGTACCGTAATCGCCCTGTATCCTGCTGAATGTATTCTTGCCGATATTAGCGTCATATCCGCTGTCGGTGAGCATGGTATACGCCAGCCTGTACTGATATACCGCTTTGTATATCGATACTCCGCCTGCCTCGCTCTCTATCTTAGTGCCCTTGTAGCGGTTGCGGTAAAGGGTGATATGATCAGGACCAAGTCCCACCGCATAGCGTATGGTATTTGCAAAATCAGTGTCGGTCTGGTACAGGAAGCCGTACATAAGATCTATGTTGAAGCTGGTAAAGCCCGCCTTTCTGATATTCTCCACGGCTTTCTCGTATACCGATGCAGAACCCTCTCTGCCAAGCTCTGAGAGCAGCTTTTCGGATACGGTCTGTATACCCATGCTTATCCTGCGGTAGCCAAGATCATAAAGCTGCTGTATCTTTTCCGGCTCCTTTGCGGCGATGACCGGCGTTGTCTCTACGCTGTACACCACACCGTCCGCCATATCAAACATCTCTCTGACCGCATCGGTTATCCTCTTAAGGTTTTCATAAGACAGCTTTGACGGAGTGCCCCCTCCGAGGTCGTATCCGACTATCTTTTTTCCTTTCAGTATCTGCGAATACATCTTCATTTCCTTAAGAAGCAGCTCAACATATTCGTTTTCGCATTCCTCATCGGTATTCTCAAGGACTACGTACTCGCAGAATTTGCATCTCTGCTTACAGAACGGAACATGTATATAAATCGAAAGCTCATCGGTCTTCTTCCACTCATCGGCTACAAAATCATATATTTTGTCACTGTCATTTATTCTGTACTGCATAAACGACTGCGGCGTGAGCGGATAGGCAGTATTTGCATAGTGATGATACAGAAGCCCTGTTTCATATATCTCTCTGCAGTCCATGGATGTTCCTCCTTATCTGTGTCTGTAAAGCTTTGCAGGGCGGTGCCCCTTCCCTCTTACGTATTCACCTGTCTCCTCTACGTATGGGCTTATCATACGTCTGAAATTCGCCGTGAGTACAGGTGCGCCGGTGATCGTCTCACGCACTCTCTGCAGTGCGGTGAGAGTAAAGCTTTCGGGCAGAAAGTCAAATATCGTGTCAAAGCTCTTTGCGGCATTCCTGAGAGCATCGACCGATGATGCAATTATCGATGCATGGTCGAATGCAAGATCTCCGCTCTGTTTTATACAGTATCTGCTTCTGCCGAAGCGCTCGCTCTCTTTTGTAAGCAGTGCTTCAAGCACCGTGTCATCATGTCTGAGCGTCAGTCTGTGATCATCTCCCGAGGGCTCAAAGTCAACGGTGAACCACTGTGCATCCGCAGCATCGTCCATACCCACCTGTTTTACCGACTCCTCACTGATGACAGAGAGATATGCGCTGGATATTATCCATCCTCTCGGGTCGCGCCCGGGTTCGCTGAATACTCCTACAGGCATTATCGATGAGGGCAGGACATCTGTCTCTTCCTTTATCTCCCTGAGAGCGCACTGTTCAACTGTTTCATCGGGCTGAAGAAATCCGCCGGGGAGAGCCCACTTGTCCTTGTAGGGATGCGCTCCTCTCTTTATCAGAAGCAGCGAAAGCCTGTTCTCGGGGTCACGGCGGTAGCTTTCAGTCTCTTCAGAGCGTATCATGAATGCACACACATCCGCTGTAACAGACGGTCTTTCATAGTCGCTGAGCTTATATCCTGAAAGAAATTCCTTTTCACTGTCCACCATATCCCTCCTTCTTTGTTATTTCTATTATGATAATATCACATAAATAATATCTTGTCAAGTAGTTTTTGAAATTTTCCCTGATATTTTCAAAAAACCTGTCTGAATACATTTCAGACAGGTCGTTTCATTCTATCGCCAGATCACTTATTTTGTTCGCACATTCTTTGCTGACGTCAAACACAGGAGCATCACCGCCGTCTTTGGGAACACAGCAGTAGTTTATTATCGCCTTTAGCTCTTCATCAGTGAATTTCCTTGAAGTATCCGAGACGATATCCTCAAATCTGTTGAACTTATCCTGAAAGAACAAATATTCTCTGTTTCCCGCTACGATCGTATTCA
>CACZPE010000201.1 GCA_902782875.1 uncultured Ruminococcus sp.
AGGACTGGCGGTCAGCGGCGTGCTTGCGGTACTGCTCACTGCTGCATTCTTAATCGTGTGGAAGGTTAAGACAAAAGCGCCGATATTCCCGATAATAGTCGGTGCAGTCACATTCGTGCTCTCAGCACAGGTGCTAAAGGCGATCATCCTTGCTCCGGTACTGGCTACCGATAATGCGGTATCACAGGCGTTTTATTCATCAAAGATAGTATACTATCTTATAGGCGGACTTGCTGCGGGCATATTCGAGGAGACAGGGCGCTATATTGCATTCAGATACGTTCTGAAAAAATATCCCGACCGCCGCACAGCCCTTGACTACGGTGTTGGGCACGGCGGTATAGAGGCGATCATCACAAGCATCAACTATTGTATCGTCTATGCAGCGACGGGCGTGATGATAAACAACGGCATGCTCGAGCAGCTTATGGCAACCACTCCCGAAAACCAGAAAGGGATGGTACTGGAGCAGATCTCAGGCATCGCCTCAAAAAGCTTCGGGGTATGTATGCTCTGGATACCCGAAAGGATATCCGCGGTACTTCTCCACATCGGTTTGTCCGTACTTATATTCCGTGCGGTAAGAGACAGGAAATTCCTGCTCTATCCCCTTGCGGTAGTACTCCATGCAGTTATAGACTTCTGCTGCATATTCTACGCCGATCACCCTGTACTGACCGAGATAATGATTTTGGTATACGCAGCTATTATAATAGTATCCGCGATACGTTCGGTATACAGAAAGATGCCTGCTACAGCCGAGAACACCAGAAAAACGGAAAGGGTGACCGCATGAAGGATATATGGAGCGCAATGGCAGATCCTACCCGCCGCGAGATACTCTCGCTTCTGCAGAAGCACGATATGACGGCGGGAGAGATCGGGGAAAAGTTCGACCTGTCGGGAGCGACAATGTCGCATCATCTGAAGATCCTCCGCGAGGCGGGACTGATAACCGCCGAAAAGGAAAAGCAGACCATCACATACAGCCTGAATCTGACGGTATTTCAGGATTTTCTGAAGGGTGTCGCAGGCTTTCTGAACATGAAGGGAGAAGACAATGAAAACTGATTTCGGAAAAAAGGCTCTCATCTCACTTACATTACTTTTTGTAAACCTTGCGGCAAATATTGTCTTCGTCCTGCAGATGCCCGAACAAGTGCCCTTGCATTTTGATGCAAATATGGTCTGTGACAGAATGGGGTCACGGTGGATCTACATCATTTTCCCCGCATTCTTCTCCGTGGTGCTGTCGGTACTCTATTTTGCCGCATCACGCAGCAAAAACAAAAAGAAAAATATGCGCATGACCGACCTCTGGATGAGCGTGTGCACACTTATTGTCATCCTGACGAGCTGGTTCATGCTCTTTCTCGCAAAGAGCGGCGATAAGATCGGCGATACCCTGAATTCCTCGGCAATGTGGCTCCTGCCTGCATTTACAGGTGCTCTGTTCACAGTCATCGGCAACTATCTGCCCACACTCAAGCAGAATCATGTAATAGGCTACCGCATCGGCTGGACACTCAACAACGCTCAGTGCTGGAAGCTGACACATCAGTTTGCGGGCAGACTCTCATTCATCATGGGTATAGTCACCATCGCCGCAGCTCTGATAATGAGGATGGCAGGTGTACAGGACGGTCTGGCATATTCTCTCATTATACTCGTTATTCTTATGCCTGTAACGATGGTGCCGCTCGTATATGCCTATATCCACAGGAATGACAAGTAAAGAGCGCATCTTACGCAATATTACAAAACTGTAAGATTGCGTAAGATTGAAGGCACGACATATGCTCTTATATATGATATCATAGGATCATCAAAAAACTTCTTTCAAGGGGAATGATCTTTATGAACAAGAATATCAAAAATGCAAGAACATCCGTTATGATCAGTATTTTCGCTATAGCACTCTGTGTTATCGGCATCCTTATCACTCTTTTACAGAACGGCAGAGTGGATGCTGCAGGCTGCGGCATACTTGCAAGCAACCTGTGCATATTCTTCTGCAATTATCCTGAGTACAGAAAGCTTAAGGAAATGAACTGAGAGATAAAGCTTACCGGTCGGGATAAACTTTACATATTATATACACAGAAATCCTGTATTCTGCCTGCGCCTATACGCCGGCAGTTTTCATCTTGACAAAATCTTTACTTTTTATTGACCGATTTCTTGAACTTTATATGTTATCATCATAATCGTAAATAAGGCAGATTATTATAATATTATATGTACAGAGCAAATTACACAAGCGAGAGTTGTTTTCGGTGTCCTGCGATATCAGAACATACAATTATGCCGCTGTTGTATTGACTTTTTGTACAAAATATCATATAATCTGTTATGCAATGCTTATTGCATAATAGGTATTGCAGATCATCAGCGGACGAAATTTTAATCTGATTTTAATCTTTGTCTAATGTTATTACAATGATAATATGTTAGAATCAGATTAAAATTTTATCTTTGGAAGTCTGTCCCCGGAAAGAGACAGGCGCAACAACAAGGAAAGGTTAAGGGAGACACATCATGAAAAAGAAATCAAAGGCAGGTAAGATCATACTGATCATCGTCCTCGTGCTCGTTGTATTAGGGGTAGTAGTAGTGGCAAGCGCGATGTCGGCAGCATCAAAGATGACGATGGTTGATCCTATCAAACTCGAAAAGACCGATCTTGAGAATACCGTCTCATTCAGCGGACTTGTTGAATCAAGCACATTCGAGAGGGTATCTTCAAGCATGAATTACCCCGTTATCAAGATCAACGTCAAGGAAGGCGACGAGGTCAAGAAGGGCGATATACTCGCAACTCTCGATTCCCATGACATTGAGAACCAGATCCTCCAGCAGCAGGCTACGATAGATTCCAGCGATCTTTCGTCCAGCTATACCATAAGCGATGCTGAAAGGACCTACCGTGACACCGAGACTCAGATTGCAAACGGCACCTATCCCGAGATCCGCACCGCTCAGGTAGCGCTCGACAACGCAAAGACCACGCTTCAGAAGGCTAAGGATGACTACTTCGAGCAGATCTCCACAGCAGGCTCCGACAAGGACACCAAGCTCATCAGCGCAAACCAGACACT
>CACZPE010000202.1 GCA_902782875.1 uncultured Ruminococcus sp.
GAATGATGATCTGCGCAAAAAGGGCGGACATATCGGCATAGCGCTTGCAGCGGATATGCGCCGCAAAGGTTACGGATACACAGCGGCAAAGCTTCTTGTTGAAAAAGCAAGAAGAGAGTTCGGTATCGGGGATATACTCATGACGACCGATCCCTCAAATACTGCCAGCAGAAGACTGTGCGAAAAGCTGGGCGCAGAGCTTGTAGATACAGACGGGCACTGTCATTATCTTATAAAAGGCTGTCCGCTGTCGCAAGATACGGACAACGGGACTGCGGTATGCGCTGAATGCGGCAGCAGATTTCTGAAAAGCGCCTCGGCGATGAAGGAGCTGTGCCCCGAATGTGCATCGGTATTATACGGCTATAAGAACTGCGAGCATGTCTTCAGGGACGGTGTATGCATAAAATGTCTGTGGGACGGAAGCAGGAGCGGGTATATCAGATCGTCGGACAACCCATTGACGCGGGTATAAACAGATGCGGCAGATATCCGCAGACTATTTCGGTTTGTATATATTATGCAGATTATACATAATGTTTATTGACAGGCGCGAAAACAGCCGAAAAATACACAACAAAACTCTGCCAAAACCGCTTGGTTTGTGGGGTTTGCTGAATTTGTCAAAACGCTTGACAAATAGACACAGGTGTGATATTATGATAGTACCTCTTTTGAGGTCTATTTTTTTGCGCTCTTTTTTCGGCGCGGAAAGACCGACGATGAGGGAGGCAATACTTTTGGCGCATATGCGTTAATAATCACAGGAGGTGCCGATATGAGAGTTAAGATCATTTTGGCGTGCACAGAGTGCAAACAGCGCAACTACAACACCAAAAAGAACAAGAAAAACGATCCGGACAGACTTGAAATGAACAAGTACTGCAAGTTCTGCAAGAAGCATACTCTTCACAGAGAGACTAAGTGAGCGGAGGTAGCTTAAATGGCAGATAAGGCTGAAAAGAAGTCTGCGGCAGAGACTAAGCCTGCCAAGAAGGCCAAGGCCGATAAGGCTGCGAAGAATCAACCCAATAAGGTCGTAAAGTATTTCAGGGATCTCAAGAGTGAGTTCAAGAAGGTCGTATGGCCCTCTAAGAACACAGTCATCACAAATACGGGCGTTGTTATCGGTTCAATGATAGTAACGGGAATAGGCGTATTTGCTATGGACTATGTTTTCGCTCTGATGTTTGAAAAGCTCATGGGCCTTATGAAGTGACGCTCTTTCGGTTAAGATTGGAGAATGGCTATGTCAGAGGCTGCAAAATGGTATGTTGTTCATACCTATTCGGGATATGAGAACAAAGTGGCTCAGACCATAATGAGAGTTGCGGAGAACCGCAAGCTCACCGACCTCGTTCAGGATGTGCGCATCCCCACCGAAAAGGAGATAGTACGCACCGAGAGCGGTACGGAAAAAGAAGTCGAGACCAAGATGTTTCCCGGCTATGTACTTGTAAAAATGATCCTCAACGACGACAGCTGGTATGTTGTAAGAAATACCAGAGGCGTTACGGGCTTTGTGGGCCCCGGCGGAAAGGCTGATCCCCTCAGCGATGAGGAGGTAGCAAGATTCGGCGTTGATACCGGCGAGGCAAAGATCGTTGTCAACATAAGAGAGGGCGACGATGTAAGGATCACCTCCGGTGCAATGGAGGGCTTTGTCGGCACAGTCAAGGCTGTCGATGCGGAGAACGGCACAGTGGATGTCGTTGTTTCCATGTTCGGCAGAGAAACACCTGCAACTATCGAAATAGGGCAGGTAACAAAGGTCGCAGATTGATGTTCTATGCATTGTGCTATGCATGATGCTTACTAAATTTGGAGGTGTGCGAAATGGCACAGAAAGTAGTTGGCTTGATCAAGCTTCAGATCGCAGCAGGTAAGGCAACACCTGCTCCCCCGGTTGGCCCTGCGCTCGGTCAGCACGGTGTAAACATAATGGCGTTCACCAAGGAATTCAACGAGAGAACAAAGAATGACGCAGGTCTTATAATCCCTGTTGTTATCACTGTATACGCAGACCGTTCCTTCTCGTTCATCACAAAGACTCCTCCCGCTGCTGTTCTTATCAAGAAGGCTCTCAACATAGAGAGCGGCTCGGGCGTGCCCAACAAGACCAAGGTAGGCAAGCTCACCAAGGATCAGGTAAGAAAGATAGCAGAGACCAAGATGCCCGACCTCAATGCGGCTAATATCGAGTCCGCAATGAGCATGATCGCCGGAACAGCTCGTTCCATGGGCGTTGAGGTTGAAGACTGAGGAAGGAGGAATATACAATGAAACACGGCAAGAAGTATCAGGACAGTGCCAAGCTCGTAGAGGCCGGCAAGTTCTATGAAACAAGCGATGCACTTGCACTCGTATGCAAGGCTGCTACCGCAAAGTTCGATGAAACAGTAGAAGTTCACGTTCGTCTCGGCGTTGACTCCCGTCACGCTGACCAGCAGGTAAGAGGTGCAGTTGTACTTCCCAACGGTACTGGTAAGAACGTAAGAGTTCTCGTATTCTGCAAGGAGGACAAGTACGATGCTGCCAAGGAGGCAGGCGCTGATTATGTTGGCGGTATGGACCTCGTTGACAGGATCATGAAGGAAAACTGGATGGATTTCGATGTTGTTATAGCATCTCCCGACATGATGGGCGTTGTTGGCCGTCTCGGTAAGGTTCTCGGTCCCCGCGGACTCATGCCTAACCCCAAGGCAGGCACAGTTGCTCCCGATGTTGCAAAGGCTGTAACAGAGGCTAAGGCAGGTAAGATCGAGTATCGTCTCGACAAGACCAATATCATCCACTGCCCCATCGGCAAGGTTTCTTTCGGTCAGGACAAGCTCGCTGAGAACTTTGAGACACTTCTCGAAGCTATCGTTAAGGCTAAGCCCGCTGCTGCAAAGGGTACTTATCTCAAGTCCTGCACAGTAGCATCCACAATGGGCGTAGGCGTTCCCGTAGCTACCGCTAAGTACGGTGTCTGATTTAAACAGAATATAAAGTCTGAATGAGGGCAGAGGGATAAGCTGTTCTGATCCTTTTAAGATCCTCCGTCAAAAGACGGGGGATGGGATACAGAACCGTATAAAACCCTCTGCCCCCGTTTGATTATGGTGAAAGAGATATGAAGAGAGTAATACCGTTTGTAGTATGTGCGGCGTTATTTACAGGATGTATAAAAGAACAGCCTCAGCCCGATACTTCGTACGAACAGACTGATGTTACAGAAACTACTGTCGTATCCGCAGCTGCACTTCCCGAGACTACAGTGACAACTATAAAGTTCGATCCTATATTCCTGACGGAGACCACTACTACAGCATATGTGCCGATAGATATATCTCTCGGTTACAGCGGCGATGTGGATATGGTCGTACTTTACGGCGGCAGTACATATAAATACGTAAAGACAGTAGACCCCGATGATTCGGAGGGGCTCACTTTTGCAGGCATAATAACAAAATGTGAGGCTTCGCCCGAGGGCAACTATTCGTCAAACTTTGCGCCTGTGGGCTCGTCTGTATATAAGGACGGCGACAGCGGCATCATAATAAAGATTTCCCCGGGCTGTGCATGTCTGTGTGAATGCCCTGCGGCAGAGACCGAAGCGGTAACGGATACCGATATGACACAGACCGAAGCAGAGACCGAAAGCGAAGAAGAAACAACTGTAAGCACAGATGAGCTTATAGCAGATGACGGCATATATGAAATAGTACCTGTGACGGAGACCGCCGCAGATACCGAAGCGTAAAAATATGGATACTATAGCGGCTATCTCGACTCCGAGGGCACAGGGCGGCATATCCGTGATCAGGATATCAGGCGAAGACTCGCTCGGAGTTGCAGACAGGATATTTAAAGGAAGAAAGCCGTCGGAAATGGATGGGTATACCTGTGCCTACGGATATATCACAGACGGCGGCGAAAAAATAGACGATGTTATACTGACAGTTTTCAGGGCGCCTCATTCGTATACAGGGGAGGATGTCGTCGAGATCTCCTGTCACGGGGGACTCTATGTCAGTGAAAGGATACTCTCTCTTGTGTTTTCAGGCGGTGCTGTCCCGGCGCGTGCAGGGGAATTCACAGAGAGAGCTTTTTTGAACGGGAAGATAAGCCTTACGGAAGCAGAGGCTGTGATGGACGTGATATCCGCCCAGGGAAAGGCATATCTGCGAAGGGCTGAGAATGTGAAGAACGGCTCTATGCATAAGCTGATATCAGAGTATTCCGCAAGACTTGTGAAGCTGCTGGGGAATATCAGCGCGTGGATAGATTATCCCGAGGAGGATATCGAGGGGCTTTCGGATGATGAGATAAGATCGGAGCTTACGGATATTTCCTCAGGACTCGGAAGATTATCGGACAGCTATGAGAACTCCCGTATACTCAAGAACGGTATCGATACCGTCATAGCAGGAAAGCCGAATGTGGGCAAGAGCACGCTTATGAACGC